>SIAG01000031.1 GCA_009691925.1 Planctomycetaceae bacterium | reverse complement strand
CGGAGGTAGCGCTCAGCCCGGCGCGGGAGGAGCTTGAGTGTGCCAAGGCGGCCGCAGGGGCGCAGCGGGACCGGCTCGACGCGGCCGTGGCGGGGCTCGGTGAGTTGACGGCCCGGCAACGCGAAGCGAACGCGCGGGCCCGGCTCCATGCCCTCGTCGAGCAGGCCGAGCGGCAGGCTGACGAACGGGCCGGGCTGGCGTCGCGGTGTGATCTGATTCTGAATCATCGGAAGAAAGCTGACGAGATCCGGACCCAGATCCGCGACCTACCCGCGGTGAAGCCCGAAGAGGTCGAGACGCTGGTGACCCTCGAGAGGGCGGTCGACGAGTCCGACGCGGAATGGCGCGCGATCGCCACGCGCGTCGAGCTGATCGCCAGCGACGTGGCTGTGACCCTCGGCGACGTGACGCTCAGCCCGGGGGAAGCGGAGACAATCACGACCGGGAAGGAAATTGTCGTCGGTGGTCACACCAGGCTCCGGATTGTGCCGGGGGGCGGCCGCTCACTCGCGGAGTGCGCCCAGCGCCACGACGCGGCCACGGAGGCGCTGGCGGCCAGGCTCGAGGCCCTCGGGGTGGCGACGATCGACGAAGCCCGCCGGTCCGCGGCGAAGCGAACCGATTTGGCCAACGATCTCCGCGCGGAGACAACGATCGTCCAGGAACTCGGCGACGGCACAGCGCTCGCCGAGCTTTCGCAGCTCGATGAGGCGCTCGCCGGGCTCAATGCCCGGATCGCCCGGGCGCCCCTGGAGGGCTTCATCCGGGCCGAGGGGCTCGAAGCGGCGGTGGCGGCCCGGCGCGGGGCCGATGCCGAGGTCGAGCGGCTCGCCACCCTGCTGGCGTCGGCGAGCACCGATTTCAAGATCGCCCAAAAGCTCGCCGACGGCGCCGTGGCAGAGCACACCCGGATCGTCGCATCGATCCGTTCCGGTCAGGAGCAGCTCGCCGATCTGCGTTCGCGCCGGCAGGCGCTGGTCGAGAAGGTCGGGGAGGAGCGGGGAGGGGAATTGGCCGTGCGCGAGGCGGCGCGCCGCCAGGCGGAGGATCGGCTCGCGGCCACGCAGCGGCAGCGCGAAGCCCTCGAGCCGGAGAGTCTCAAGCGCGATCAGAAGCGGGTGCAGGCCTCGCTCGAGCAGCGCCAGGAGGCGATGCAGCAGGCGGAGACGCGCCGGCAGCTGGCACTCGCCGCGTGCCATGCCGCCGGCACCTCCGACCCGGCCGAGGACCGGGCCCGGGGGGTGGCCCGCGAGGCGCTGGCCGTGGCTAATCATGCCCGGCTGGAGCGGGATGCGGCGGCGGCCAGGTTGCTGGCGGATCTCTTTCGGGAGAAGAAGCAGGCGGTCGAGGATCGGTTCGCCGAGCCGCTCAAGGCGCGGGTTGGCGATTACCTCCAGCGGCTCTTCGGGCCGGGGGTGGAAGTGAAGATCGACCTCTCCGGCGCGGGCATCGGTGCGGTGGAACTGACGCGCACCGCCGCCGGCGCCGTGCCGTTCGGCTTCGGCTCGCTCTCCGGCGGGACGCGCGAACAGGTCGGGGCGAGCTTGCGGCTGGCGCTCGCCGAGATCCTCGCCGAGGATCACGACGGCTGCCTCCCGGTGGTCTTTGACGACGCTTTCGTGAACGCCGATCCAGAGCGGCTCCGCGGCCTCCAGCGCGTCCTCGATCTCGGGGCCCAGCGTGGCCTGCAGGTCATCGTTCTCACTTGCGACCCGATCGCGTACGATACGCTGGGGGTCGAGATCAAGGAGATCCAGCAGCAGGGGGGCATGGCATGAGGATCACTCCAGCGATGGCCGGCGGCGGGGCAGGGCCGCGGCGTGAGTTTCTCCGCTTCGGGCTCTCTGCCGCAGGCGGACTGTCGCTTCCCGGCATGCTCCGGTTGCGCGCCGAGAGCCAGCTGGGGGCGGCACCGAAGGCCGTGATCCTGGTCTGGAAGCCCGGAGGGTGTTCGCATGTCGACACCTACGACCCCAAGCCGGAGGCGACGAGCGACTACCGCGGCCCCTTTCAGACGATCGCCACGAAGGTGCCGGGGATCCGATTCACGGAACTGCTTCCCCGGCAGGCAGCCATCGCCGATCGGTTCACCGTGCTCCGGTCGATGTCGCAGACCGCCGGCGGGCATCCGGCGGGGTCGATGCAGATGCTCTCCGGCGACATGGACACGCAGGACAAACCGAAGCCCCGACTCCCCGACTGGATGTGTGTCGCCAACCGGCTCCTCGCTGAGCGGGGGCCACGCGTCAATGCGCTCCCGCGGTACGTCGGGATCAACCCTCCGCTGGGGTACAACGGCCCCGCGTACCTCGGGGATGCCTGGCAGCCGTTCGTGGTTGCCGGTGATCCGAGCGATCCGGCGTTCCGCGTGCCGAATCTCGGACTCGAAAATGCTGCCGAGGTGGAGCGGCTGCGGCGCCGTGTCGGGCTGCGCGGCCGGTTCGACCGGCTCGAGCGGATGGTCGGTCGCCGGCTCGAGATGGAGGCCATCGACACCTTCGAGGCGCAGGCCCTCGAGCTCCTCACCAGCCGCGAGGCCCGGCACGCCTTCGATCTCTCCCGTGAGGACGAGGCGACGCGCGACCGCTACGGCCGCAACGCCTGGGGGCAGCAGTTGCTGATGGCCAGGCGGCTGGTGGAGGCGGGAGTCGACATCGTCACCACCGAATTGAGCGGGCCGCTCTGTGGCCGGACCGGCGTGTGGGACGACCATGCCGTCGACCACCACGTCTTCCAGGCGTTGACCTTCCGGGCAGCGGCGTACGACCATGCCGTGGCAGCCCTCATCGAGGATATCCACGACCGTGGTCTCGCCGACCGCGTCTTGGTGGTGGTGAGCGGAGAGTTCGGGAGGACTCCGAAGATCAGCTATGGCCCGAGCACCGGGGCGGGGAACGCCAGCGGACCCGCCGGCACGATCCAGCCCGGCCGAGACCACTGGCCACAGGCGTTTTCAAACCTCTGGGCCGGCGGTGGTATCGAGCCCGGGAGGGTGGTCGGCGCGACCGACAAACGGGGCGAGCAGGTGGTGGAGCGACGCTGCACGGCGCAGGATTTCCTGGCGACGATCTATCACCATCTCGGCATCGATGCCGCCCGGGTCACGATCCCCGACTTCGCCGGCCGGCCGACGGCGCTGGTCGACCACGGTCGACCGATCGCCGAGCTGACCGGCTGATGATTGCCTTCCCGACATCAGCCCGGTAACAGGGGAGGAAATCTTCGTTTTCCGGCTCGCGGAGTCACCGGTGAGGCGGGGGGCCGCGGAAGAAATGAGGCCGCCGGAGGGGCCCCCCGGGCGCTACCCGTGTCGAGGCTGCGCGGCCGGTCTATAATTTTGGATTGAAAACCGACAACCCCCATCTGGAGCCCTCCATGCGTACTTTTGCCAGCGTTCTTCTCCTCGCCACGGTCACCGTGGCCGCCGGGATCCCTGCCGCCTCGGCCGGTGATTGCAACCGTGGTCGCGGGCGGATCATGCAGGGGCGTCGCAGCCACGCCCCCGCCGCGCCACAGTCTTCGTCTCAGCCATCTTGGAGTGGTCGATCCGTCACGACCAGTGCCCATGCTCCGTCGGGCCATGTCGTCCATGCGTCGTCGGCCCCCACCGTCACCGAGTATGTCGTCGGCTCCGAGCAGGTCGTTGTTCAGAGCGTTCCCACCGAGTCGGTCCGCGTCGTCTCCCCCACGCCGGTGGCGAAGGCCGCGGCCCTCCCCGACATTGTCGACACGGCAGTCGCGGCCGGTTCGTTTAAGACACTCGCGGCGGCCCTCGGTGCGGCCGATCTCGTCGGCACGCTCAAAGGCGATGGCCCGTTCACGGTCTTCGCGCCGACCGACGACGCCTTCGCGAAGCTTCCTGCCGGTACCGTCGAGGAGCTCCTCAAGCCAGAGAACAAGGACAAACTCCGTGATATCCTTCTCCTCCATGTCGTGCCGGGCAAGGTGGCAGCGGCCGACGTCGTCAAGCTCACCGAAGCCAAGACTGCCGGCGGCGGCACGCTCACCGTGTCGGCGACTGATGGGGTGAAGGTGGGGACGGCCTCGGGATCGGCAACGGTCGTGAAGACCGACATCCCGGCCAAGAACGGCCTGATCCATGTCATCGATTCGGTTCTTCTTCCCTGATCCGCTGCTGCAACGACTACTTTTTTTCGACGCTCCCCGGCGCCGTGATGGCTCCGGGGAGCGTCGTCGTTTGTGGGGCTTTCGGCAGCAGCGAGCTCTCTTGGGGACGGGGACCGGAATGACCATGGAAAGCCTACGGGGCGTAGAACCAGCGGAAGACTTCGTCGAACGGAGATCGCGACAAGCAGGATGGCGACGACGAGCGGCGCTGAATCCGATCCCGAGAGCCGCGTTCCGCACCTCCGGCATGCAATGGGCTCGAGCGGTTTCGTTTCGTCGCGGTCTGCCGTCGGAATCAACGCCCGATCGTGCTTGCGCTTACCCAGCCTGCCGGCCCCGCTTCCGCTTCGGTCGCTTCGGTCGCTTCGGTCGCTTCGGTCGCTTCGGTCGCTTCGGTCGCGCCGCAAGAGGGTGCTGGCTGCTTGGCGGCAGGGAAGAGTTGTGCGGTGTCTTCGGGCCCTCGTACGGCCCCAATCGCTTCTCGAGCTCAGCAATTTTTGCCAACAAAAACCGCACCACTGCCTGGGCGTCTGGCGGCCACTTCGAAATCTGCTGTGCGGTGATTTGCAGCGTGGTACCCCTTTTTTGTGGCTGCAATCGGCCCTTGAGAAAAGGCCAATTTCCCAACACTTGGCGCCCCGAGGCGTGAACGGTTACGTTTGTCGGCGTTGCGAGTTTGTTTGATTCACCCGGGCTGGAGGTTTTTACGATGACTTGCTTTCGCCGTCGTTGCGTGAGGAACGGAAAGCTATCCGGACGAGAAATGGCCTCGTCGATATCTTCGGTCAGTTCTGTGGGGACGGGTTCCGGCTGGCGGAGGCCGGTGAATCTGCGGGCAGGGCAGGATCGTGAGTCGCCGATGTCGTGGGGGCGGAGGGCTATGGCAGTGGGGATTACCCTCGTTGCCGTGGTCGTCAGCACATCCAGGAGCGGCGTCGCGCAGAACCCCCCCGAGAACCCCGCCGCTTTCTTCGACGCAGTAACCAACACCCATCAGGACGGCACGCTCGGTACTTCGCTTGGTTTCTGGCAGCAAATGCGGGATCGCAGTGCGTCACGCCAGCTCGCACAGTTAACCGGCCCCGGCGATGGCAATATCTGGACGACGATCAACGGGGTGCAATACATCCAGATGTCGACGATCATCGATGCAACAAGCGCTAATTTCTTTAACGGCAAAAATCCGGGTGACCTGATCGAGCCTCTGATCCCTTCCGCTGGCGGCGTGATCTCGGGCACCTGGCTCACACCTGCCAACGATCTCAACAATTACCTCCTCGCGCGGAGGAACGAATGGGGGCCGGGCACGGGGACGACGGCCGCCGAGCGGGCGACCCAGGCCGTCGGCGGCCGGCTGGACTTAGACTGGAAGTATGAGGTGAGCCTGTGGATCGAGCCAACGTTGTTGTTTCGGCCTGCGGTGCAGTGGTCGATCCAGAACGGGACGATTCTCCAGACGGAGAATCATCTCAACTGGGAGGACCTCTTGACACAGGGCTTCGATGTCGGTGAGATCGCGGGGCAACGGGCAGGGCCCGGGTTTGTCTCTACCAATCCCAACACCCTGGTGCAGACGTCGTACGCCTTTTCCAACGTGAACGCCGCCGGGGGCGAATATGCCTCGGCCACCACGAATCCCAGTGAAGACCCACTCGTTGTGAACGAATGGTTTAATAATTGGTGGAACCTCAGTGGGACGCCGGATGACGAAGGCGGCTTTAAGTTCCCCTGGACAGCACTCGGGTTCACCTACGATTGGTATTACCAGGACAAGGGGGGTGATCTGGCTGGAGTCATCGGCCAATCGGGGCTGTCGGAGTTTGTCTTCGCAAATTTTTCCGATGATCCGTTGTTCTCCTACCGACTGGCTGTCAGTCCGCAGCTCATCGACGTCATTCTGGGCGTTCCGGAGATCGACCCAAGTGCCTTCGGCAACACGGTGGCCGTGCTGATCGGTGCCCTCGGGTTGCTCGAGCGACGACTGCGGCGCTTCGGCCTTCCGGCTCGGAGCGCTTGAGGGCGGGGTGTCGCCGATCCGGGGTCGGTCAGACTGGACCGACGTCGAGAGCGTGAAGGGAATGACGGCGGAGCGCTGCGGCCGTTTCGTCACTGAAGCGAGTAATGCCGCCGAGATCGAGAAGTCCCGCCCGGGGCTGGGCGAGGATCTCGGCGGCGGACGTTTGGGAGAGCGAAGCCAACGAGCCCCCGTTGGCTGGCGAGGATTGCGGTGCGGGCGGGGGTGATTGTGGTGAGCTATGGATCCCCAACGGGCCGCGGTGCTCGATGAGCGACGGGATCACGGTTCGACAGGCCGACGCCTACTGGGTGAACCCGGCCGACGCCTACTGGGTGAACCCGGCCGACGCCTATTGGGTGAGCCCGGCCGACGCCTCCTCTGTCGCCGGCAGGTGATAGCCCTCGCGGTTGACCCGGAGGGAATACAAGCTCGCCCCAGCGGTGATGTAAAGGAGCGAGGCATCCTTGCCCCTGCCAAAGCCGACGTTCGTCGGCACCTCGGTGGGGATGTAGGCGAGCTCATCCCCCTCGGGCGAATAGACGCAGATCCCCGGCCGGTTCTCCGCCCGGACGGCGACGTACAGATTTCCCTCCGTGTCGACCACCAGGCCGTCGGGGCCGTCAAACGGGGCGTAGTCGACGAGCATTCTGCGGAAGGTCGCCGAGCCATCGTCGTGGAGATCGTAGGCGAGGAGTGCCATCAACCCCTTCCGCAGTGGAATCGTCCCCTTCCCGTCGGGATTGGCAAACTCGCCGATCGCCGTCCCGCCGTTGTCGTTGCTGACCACGTAGAGGGTCTTCTGATCGGGGGAAATGCAGACGCCGTTGGGCTTGCCGGCATCGGTGATGATGCGGTGGAGCGAGCCGTCGGTGTCGATCCGGTAGACCGCCTCGAGCGGCTGGTCGATCGGCTCATGCCCGGCGTAGCGGGGATCGCTGAAATAGATCCGCCCCTTCTCGTCGATCGTGATGTCGTTGGGGGAGTTGAGCGGCCGCCCGTCGTGGAGGGCGGCGATGATCCGCGCTTTGCCGGTGGCCATGTCGGTGCGCGTCACCCGTCGCCCGCCGAAGTCGGCCCCCTCGGCGATGATCATGTTGCCCGCCGCGTCGAACTTGATGCCGTTGGACATCCCGCTCGGTGAGCGGAAGATCTCCGCTTTGCCCGTCGCCGCGTCGTATTGCCAGATGAAGCCGGCCTCAATCGTCCCTTGCTCATCCCGCGAGCGGTGAGAGAAGGTGATCTCGCTGAAATACACCTGCCCGTCGGGCGCCACCGCCACCCCTTCGGTGAGGACCTTCGACTCGAAGAGTTTCTTTGGCACCCCCCCCGGCGGCACGATCGGCGGGGCCACGTCTTCAGCCCCCGCAGCGAGCAGCCCGACACAGGCAACAACCAGGACCGCCCCCGGGACGCTCCACGCAGACAGCAGCTTCTTCATGAGAAATCATTTCCTGGTGGGATGGGATCAGGGATCGGAGCAGAGTGGAAATCACAACACGTGAGCCGACAGTCGCCGCCACTTCTCGATAAAGCCAGGGCGACTGAAAACCTCCGGGTTGACCACCCCGCGGGGCGTCGTGCCCGCCGCGAGGTCGACGATCGATTGGCAGGCGGTGCGGCCGATGTCGCGAAACATCTCGTCGGTCCAGGCGATGCAGTGTGGCGCGAGGAGGACGTTGTCGAAACCGGCCAATACCGGCGGGGCGGTGAGCGGCTCCTCGGCGAAGCAGTCGAGGGCGGCGCCGGCGATCTGCCGCCTGGTCAGCGCCTCGGCGAGCGCGGCTTCGTCGACGATGCCCCCCCGAGCGGTATTGATCAAATACGAGCCCGGCTTCATGAGCGAAAGCTCGCGCGGACCGATGAGGTTTCGCGTCACGTCGGTGAGCGGGCAGTGGATCGAGACGAAATCGGCCCCGGCCAGGAGCGCGTCGAGCCCCACGGCTCGTGCCCCGTGCTCTTCCACCACCTCCGCAGTGGCGAAGGGGTCGTAAACGAGCGGCGGATTCATCCCGAAGCCGGCGAGAAGCTTCACCAGCGCCCGCCCGATGCCGCCGAAGCCGATCACGCCGAGCGTGCGCTCGCGGAGCTCGCAGCCCATGAACTGGCTGCGGTCGTTCCACCGGGCCTGGCGGACGAGATTGTCCTTCACGCGGAGGTGGTGCGTGAGCGCGAGCATCCAGCCCACCGTCGCCTCCGCAACGGGGCGATCGACGGCGCCGGTGGCGATGCAAAGCACCACGTCGGCGGCGGTGCAGGCGGCGACATCGACGCTGTCGTAGCCGACCCCGAATCGGGAGACGACGAGGAGTTCAGTGCTCCCAGCCAGGCTCCGCGCCTCGACGCGCGGCGTGAGAACGACGACGCCGTTGACGCCGGCGAGTTGCTCCGGGGCGATCTCCGCACGATGGTCGGCGAAGCGACCGACCGCGAAGCGGGGGGAGTCCGTGAAGCGGTCGAGGCCGACATCGCGGTATTTTGGCTGGCCGTCGGAATCGTAGAAGTCGGCGGTCAGCGAGACGGTAAACGGCGCCGAGGAAGTCATCGCCACGGGTTTCCTTCCGGGGTTGCACAGGCTTCGGCGACGATGATCCGCTCCGGCACCGGGCCGGCGTACACCCACAGCATCTCCATGGGGAGATCCGATTCATTGACGAAATAATGGACCCGGCCGCGGGGCTCGAGCGCCGTGGCGCGGTCGCTCATGGAATACCGTCTCCCCTCGACGACGCAGGTGGCGGTGCCGGAGATGATGCAGATCGACTCATCGAAATCGTGGACATGCGCCGGGAGCCGGCCGCCGGGCTGGAAGAGCCCATAGCCGCCACTGATCTCGATCCCCGGCATGAGGTCGCGGTTGAAGCAGTCGATGAAGACGGTGTTCGGGCCTGCCGAACCGCGCAGCGCCGTGGCGAAGCGGGTGACACGTTCGGCCCGATCCTGGCCGCACGAGTCGTCGGGCATCGCCTTTTTCGCGAATCGCTCCGACACCAGCGCCCGGGTCGGGGTATCGCTGGCCATCGCCACATGGACGGTCGCCGGTTCTGTTGGCGAGGGATTGGTCACCTGGTGTGCCCGGCCGGGGGGAATGACGACGTTGTCGAGCCGAGAGAGCCGGTAGCTGCGTCCCTCGATGTCCGCCTCGAGCGCACCCTCGAGGAGCGTCACCGACTCCGAACACGGATGGCTGTGGTAGGGAAGCACGGCTCCGGGGGCGAGCGTCACGATGCCGGTGGTGAGATGGCGAGCGCCAGAGTGGGCGCCGACGAGCCCCTCGAAGCGGACGCCGGGGGCGATCTCGAACGGTGCCCCGCGCCCCACCGGGCAGATCTGTTCCGGGCGGTCGGGGCGCATCGTCTCTGGCGGCCGGGGGAGCGGGCGGGCGACGGTGCCCGGCTGCGGGGATTCCGGCGTGAGCGCGGGGCGGATCGGCTGATCGCGGCCGACCGTCGCGAGCGTGCCTTTGAGCGAGCGCAGGAAGAGGCCGGAGTCGGTGCCGACGCCGACGGCTCGGAAGCCCTGGGCGAGGCGCTCGCGGAGATTGTCGTCGCCGGTGGCGATCACGCCGCAGTGCCGGCCTGATTGGCGGATGCGATCCTTCATGGCGAGGATCTGCGCGGCGACGCCGGGGCCCTCCCACTCCCCGCGGTAACCGGCCGTGGAGGAGAAGTCGGCGGGGCCGAACCAAAAAAGCTCGACGCCTTCGACCTGGCACATGGCCGACACCGCGCTGACTGCCGCGACCGATTCGAGGATCGGCACGACGAGGACATGCTCGTTGGCTTCGGCGGTGTGTTCGCGCAGGCACTGCCCCCAGCCGGTGGCCCGTTCGGCGCCGATGCCCCGCTCCCCTTCCGGTGGGTAACGGGCAAACGCCACCGCCCGGGCCAGTTGCTCGGTCGTCTCGATCCACGGAATCACGATCCCGTCAGCGCCGAGGTCGAGGGCCCGCTTGATGAGGCCCCGATCGAGCTCTGCCACCCGCACCAGTGCCACGGTATCACTGCGGACGGTGGCCCGGAGGTGATCGGCGATCTCCTTCCAGTCGAGCTGGCCATGCTCGGCGTCAATCACCACCCAGTCGAGCCCGAGCGCCACCGCCATCTCGGTGATCGCCGTCGATTCGAGCCCGATCCACAGCCCGAGGACCGGCTCGTCGCGGGAGAGTTTGGCACGGAGGCTTTTGATCGCGGAGATTTTCATCTTGAGAGGGGCGGCTCCGGCCGACGGCTCGGGGTGAATGAACGGGTCGGAGCGGAGGCCGACCGCCTCTCGCAGGCTGCGCAAGGAGAGGGTACGGCAATGCACGGCGGCAGTCTGGCAGGCCCCGCGTTGGAATTCAAACAGACCAAAGGCGCGATGAGCCTGTCGGTCGCCGGCGCTGCTGTCGAGGAAACGGGGGTGTCGGTTGCCGCAGCCGGAAGTTCCCTGCTGGATTCCCCTGCCCGATCCATGGCACAATAAGAGGATTGTCGTCCGGGGGGATGATCCGAGTGAATGGGGCGCGCGGGCTCAAGCGGCGTCTCGTACGGCCAACGTTGGTCGTGGGGAAGGGCTCCACGCTCGTTTGGACGGGGCGTCGTCGAGAGGCTTGAGACTTGAAAAAAAAATCGAATACCATCGGTTTTGAGCTCGTGACGATCCCCGCAGGCAGGTTCACGATGGGGAGCCCACGCAGCGAAAAAGAGCGCGGCGAGGATGAACATCAGGTCGCGGTGAACTTCGGCGCCTCGTTCCTCCTCGCCAAGACCACCGTCACGCAGGCGCAGTGGAAGGCTGTGATGGGGACCACTCCGTGGGAGGAGCGGGGAACCGTCGAGTCCGGGGACGAGTATCCGGCGGTGTACGTCTCCGCAGGGGATGCTGCGGGGTACTGCGCGAAGCTGACCGCAGCGGACCGGGCGCAGGGCATCCTCCCGGCCGAGAAGGGCTATCGACTTCCGACCGAGGCGGAGTGGGAATACGCCTGCCGCGCTGGCACGACGACGGCGTACTCGTTCGGCGACGATCCCTCGTTCCTTGGAGACCATGCCTGGTACGAGGAGAACAGCCTCCGCGTCATGCAACCCGGCGACGATTCCGGGGGTGAGATCGCCGGGCATGCGGGAGAGGTCGGCACGAAAAAACCGAACCCCTGGGGCCTTTACGACATGCATGGGAATGTCTGGGAATGGTGTGCCGATTGGTACGCCGAAGCTCTCGTCGGTGGTGCCGATCCGCAGGGGCCGGCGGATGGCACGCTCCGCGTGTTCCGGGGGGGCAACTGGACAGATCGCGCGTCGTTCGCCCGCTCGGCATTTCGCGGTTTCGGCGGCGCTGACGCGCGCGGTCGCAATCTCGGATTCCGTGTCGTGTGTTCCCGGCCTTGAGCCTTGATGCCGACGGCGGGCGTGACGATGTGAGAGGACGCTCGTCAGGCTGGCTCGGCACGGTGAGTCCGGTCGGACGTCACGGCTTGGGGGCGATGCGGGGATTCTCGAACCAATAAAGCCCCGATTTGCCAGGGGCGACGATGTCGAGATCGCCGTCGCCGTCGAGATCGTGAATCGCCATCTGCAGGCCGGTGCCGGCCGAGCCCGGGCGGAAGTCCTTCATGGCGTCGCGCTCTTCCGGATTGAGCGGCGCCAGGGGGGCCGGATCGCCGGAGTAAACGACCTGCTTGATCCACTTCGAGGCCGGGCGGTCGAATCGGTAGAGGAACAGGCACGGCTCGGCGGTGGCGCCCGGTTCGCTGGCATGGGCGTAGATCCGCTTGCCGGTGACGAAGTCTTGCTCGCCATCGCCGTCGAAATCAGCGAGATGGAGCGTGTGGACCTGCGAGAAGCTCTCGTCGATCGCCTCCTTCGTCCAGACGCGCTTCCCGTCGGCGTCGGTCGATTGCTTCAGCCAGTGGAGGCCGAAGTCATGCCCCATCCCCCACGCGACATCGCTGTCGCCGTCGCCATCGAAGTCGTGGCCGAGGATCCCGACGCTCGCGGTGCCGAGCTGAAAGTCCGGATGGAATGCCCAAGCGGCCGTCCGCTCGGCCGGTTGCTCGTACCATCCCATCGGCGTGATCAGATCGAGGCGGCCGTCGCGGTTGATGTCGCCGTGGCCGACGCCATGGCCCGCCCCTTCGGGAGCGAGCGTGCGTGTCGTCCACTCGACCGTCGGCGATCGGGAGACGAGCTCGTAGAGGAGGACCTGTCCGCCAACGTTGGGGATCAGAACAGGCGTCTGATCGCCGTAGAGATCGACCAGATACGCTGTCTCCATCGAGCCCGGGGTATCGATCGTGTGTTCGGGCCACGGCTGCGTGGCGTCGGCAGGCTGCTCGGCCCAACTGATCCGGCGGCTGAAGTAGGCGCAGGTGACGATGTCGGTCTTCCCGTCGCCGTTGACGTCGAGGGGGGCATCGGCGAAGTCTTCGTGGTAGTGCGGGTTCGTGCCCGGAGAAACGTCGCGCACCTTGTGCTGCGTCCAGTCGGGCGCTGCGTACCAGGAATCGCCGCTGAAGACATCGGGCTTCCCATCGGCGTTGAGATCGGCGACCCCGACGGCCTCAAACGGCGAGCGGTGGTTGATAGTGTGCTTTTTCCAGGCCGAGGGTTCCTCCGCCCGGATCGGCATCCCGAGCGAGAGCAGGAACGCGAGGAGAGCAACGAGACGTCGATCAGGCCGCAGGAAGATCACTGGCTGGGTTCCGGAGTGGGAATCGGAGCGAAAGAAGGGAAGGGGAGCGAAGAGGACAAAGACCCCGAGGGATTTTCGCTGGAGGGGACTGTTCGGGCAACTCGGTTCCATGGGCGGGGTGATCCTGATGTCGGTAGACTGCGATCATGAACGAATGGCTGGCGTTTGGCGTCGTGGCGGTGATCTGCGGGCTGCTTGCCGTGCGCGCGCGTTTTTCCGGTGAAGATGAGTCTTCGGCGCCCGATTCCCCGACCGGCGAGGCCCCCCTTGAGCCTTCGGCACCCAGAGGGCTTGTGACATTCTCCGTCACCGGCATCGAAAAGCATGAACGCATCGCCATCTCCACCAGCAGCGCCCCGCTGGTGGCTCGATTCCCGCGCCCGCCTGCTGTCCCTGCTCGGTGCGCTCCTCATCGCCTCGGGGCTCGTGCATCTGGTGGTGTGGGGAATCAATGGCGGGGCTTGGGAGGGGCCTGTGACCTGGCGGAAGCCGATCCTGTTTGGCATCTCCGCCGGCCTGACGAGCCTGTCGCTCGGGTGGGCGTGGTCGAAACTCCCGCGACGGCCGTGGGATGAGATCCTGGCGACGATCACGGCCTGGGCCTTGTTTGTCGAGGTGGGGCTCATCGACCTGCAGCGATGGCGGGGCGTGGCGAGCCACTTCAATCGGGCCACGCCTTTCGATTCCTTCCTCTACGACGCGATGGGAGTGCTGATCCTCGTGGTCACGCTCGTGGCAGTCGATCTCACCGTCCGACTCTTCCGTACGCCGGCTGACCTCCCCCCCGACATGCTCGCCGCCGCGCGCGCAGGCCTCGTGTTGCTGGTCGTGTCGTGTGGCCTCGGTATCTGGGTGAGCATTCATGGCGATCTCCAGGTGGCCCGCGGGCTTTCGCCGCAGGTGGTTGGCGCGGCGGGGGTGCCGAAGTTTCCCCACGGCGCCGTGATCCATGCGCTCCAGTGGCTCCCGATGCTTGCCTGGGGGGCGCGGCGCGTGGGGCTTTCGCTCTGGTGGCGGCAGCGGCTGGTGACGGCCGCGATCGCGGGGAGCGTCCTCGTTTTGACGTACGCGATGGTGCAGGCGCTCACCGGCCGGGGGCGATTCGATGCGCCGCTGCCGATCGCGGCGCTGCTTGTGGCCGGTGGCCTGCTCCTGCTCGGGCCGTGGTGTGTCGTCGCCGTAGGGTGGGGCCGTTGGGAAGCGGACGGGCGACGTTTCATGTGAATCGCGCAAGGAATGTTCGCCATGTGAGGAGCGACCGCAGCCCGCGCTCGGGAGATTCTGTCGCCCGCCACGCTCGAGCAATGGAATCTGCTCCCCCGTCGCTTCCGCTGGCTCGCAGACCCCTCTCTCCCTTGCTAGGATCCTGCCATGCGGCACGGATTTGAGCCTGCCTGAGTGCTAAGGGTCCGGTGTGCCGCTCCAGGGAATCCAGGGAATCCAGGGAAACGGTTGCTGCTCATGATCAAGGCGATCATCGCATGGAGCCTCGCGAATCGCTTCATCGTTGTCCTCGCGGCCTTGGCCCTTGTCGGCATCGGCCTCCACTCGGCGAGTCAGCTCAATGTCGAAGCCTATCCAGACCCGACGCCTCCTGTGATCGAGGTCATCTCCCAAAAACCGGGGGCAAGCCCCGAGGAGATGGAACGACTCGTAGGGATTCCGCTCGAGACAGCGCTCAATGGGATGCCGGGGCTTGTCGCGCTGCGGAGCACGTCAATCTCTGGACTCAACGACATCAAGTGCCGTTTCGAATATGGGACCAACTACGGGGCGGCCAGGCAGGAAGTCCTCAACCGCCTCGGTACTGTCTCGTTACCGCAGGGCGTTGATTCGCAATTGTCGCCTTGGAGCCCGACGGGCGAAATCGTCCGCTACGTTCTCGAAGGCCCGGGTTACACCGCCTACCAGCTCAAAGCGGTTCAGGACTGGGTGCTCAACCGGATCCTCAAGCAGGTTCCGGGCGTGATCGACGTGACGGGATTTGGTGGCACCGTGAAGCAGTATCAGGTGCTTGTCGAGCCCAAACAGCTCCGCCAATTCGGCATTACGCTCAAGGACGTCGAGGAGGCGATCCGCAACTCCAATGCCAACATCGGTGGCGATGTGCTGACGCTCGGCAATCAGACCCACAACGTCCGTGCCGTTGGGCTTCTCGGCGAGGGGGTCGATCCACTCGATCCTGCCAACATTGACCAGGCTTTGATCATCGAGGGAGACAAGCTTGATGATATTGGCGACGTGGTGGTGAAGTCATCAAAAGACTTTCCGGTATTCGTTCGGCAGGTCGCCACCGTGGTCGTGGGCCACCAGCCCCGTCTCGGGCAGGTGGGGCGAGGCGAAGAGGACGATGTCGTCGAGGGGATCGTCTTGATGCGAAGAGGGGAGAAATCCCTCCCCACTGCCAGCGCCGTGGAGGCGAAGTTTCACGAGATCGAGGAGGCGGGCATGCTTCCTCCGGGGATGCGGATCGCGGTGTTCAACCAGCGCGTCGATCTGGTTCATGTCACCACGCACAACGTCGCCCACAACCTCGTCGTCGGGATGGGCCTGGTCGTGCTCGTTCTGTTTGTGTTCCTGGGCGACGTCGCCAGCGCGAGCATCGTGGCGGCGGTCATCCCGCTCTCGTTGCTGTTCGCCGTCACCGCCCTCTTTCTCCAGGGCCGCTCTGCAAACCTGCTGTCGATTGGGGCGGTCGATTTCGGCATCATTGTCGATAGCTCCGTGATCATCGTCGAGAACATCTACCGCCATCTCACGGAGCACGGCTCCGACCGAAGTCGGCCGCTGAAAGACCGGATTCTGGAGGCGGCCTCGGAGATAGAACGGCCGCTGTTCTTCTCGACGGCGATCATTGTGTGCGCGTTTCTCCCACTGTTTTTCATGTCGGGGCCGGCAGGCGCGCTGTTTGGCCCGATGGCCAACACCTACGCCCTGGCAATCGGCGGGGCGCTGCTCCTGGCGGTGTCGCTCGCCCCCGTCCTCTGCTCGTTCTTCTTCGGCGGAAAGACGGAAGAGAAAGACACGATCGTCGACGCCTTCCTCAAAGGGGTCTACGGCACCGTCCTCCGAATGGCGATGCGGGCACGCTGGCTGGTCCTGGCCATCGTGCTTGGGCTGTTGGTGTTCACGATTCTGCTGATCCCCGGCCTGGGGAGCGAGTTCATGCCGCAGCTTGAGGAAGGCAACCTGTGGATCAGGGCGACCATGCCGCGGACGAGCTCGCTCGAGGCCGCAGCGGCCATGGCTCCGCGTCTCCGCCGGGTAATCGCAGAGGTGCCGGAGGTCAACGGGGTGATGTCTCATGTCGGCAGGCCCGACGACGGCACCGACGTTACGAGCTTCTTCAACCTCGAGTTCAACGTTCCGCTCAAGCCGATGGAGCAGTGGCGGACGGGCTTGACCCGTGAGGCGATCGAAGCCGAACTCCGCGTTAAGTTCGACGAGTTCCCTGGCATCGACTTCAATTTCTCGCAGCTCATTCGAGACAATGTCGAGGAAGCCCTTTCCGGGGTAAAGGGATCCAACTCCGTGAAGCTCTATGGAAGCGATCTCGAGGAGCTCGAGAATGCGGGTGAGCGCGTGGCGGGCGCGCTCCGTCGGGTGCCTGGAATCGTGAACGTCGGTCTGTTTCGCGTCCTCGGTCAGCCGAACCTCGAGATCGCCATCGACCGCAAGGCCTGTGCCCGGTACGGACTCAACGTCGCCGATGTGGAAAGCGTCGTCGATGTCGCCATTGGCGGAACGGCTTTCTCGGAGATGGTCGAAGGGGAAAAGCTGTACGACATCGTCCTCCGCCTCCCTCCATCACTGCGGAGCGATCCCGAGGCGATCTCCCGGATCCCCATCGATCTGCCGGCGGCGGCGGACGGCCACGACACCGGCACAATTCCCCTCTCCCAGGTGGCCGACATTCACCCCCACAAGATGGGAGCGTCGTACATCTACCGCGAGAACAACCAGCGATATCTTCCGATCAAGTTCTCCGTCTCCGGGCGGGATTTGGGATCGGCGATCCGCCAGGCACAACTTCT
>SIAG01000030.1 GCA_009691925.1 Planctomycetaceae bacterium | reverse complement strand
AGGAGGACGCGGGCCCCGTTCACGCTCTGCGGCGGCTTCGGCTCGTGCGTCAGGTCGGAGAGGAACGGCGGCTCCTGGATGTAGGTGCTCTTGGCATCCCAGTCGTAGAGCTCACCGATGCTCGTCGGCACGGCGTTCCAGCGCGGGTTGGACTCCCACACGTTGTCGTAGCGCTTTTGAAACTGCGCCGGCTCGACGGCCGCTTCGACCGTCTTGCGCACCTCGTCGGCCGTTGGCCAGATCTCCCGCAGATAGACCGGCTTGCCGTCGGAGCCGGTACCGATCGGCTCGTGGTCGAGATCGATGTCGGTCGTGCCGGCCAGGGCGTAAGCGACGACCAGCGGAGGGCTGGCGAGCCAGTTGGCCTTCACGAGCGGATTGACTCGGCCCTCAAAATTGCGGTTGCCGGAGAGGACCGCCGCGGCGACGAGATCCCCCTCCTGCACGGCCTTGGCGACATGCTCCGGGAGGGGCCCGGAGTTGCCGATGCAGGTCGTGCAGCCGTAGCCGACAGTCTCGAAGCCGAGCGTGTCGAGATCGGTGGCCAGCCCCGACTTCTCGAGGTAGTCCGTGACGACCCGCGATCCCGGCGCGAGGCTCGTCTTCACCCACGGCTGGACGGTGAGCCCGCGGGCCACCGCCTTCCGCGCCAAGAGCCCCGCGGCGACCATCACGCTCGGGTTGCTCGTGTTGGTGCAGCTGGTGATCGCGGCGATCACGACGGCGCCATGGTGGATTGTCGAGCTGTGGCCGTTCTCTGTCACCGTGCCGGTCTTCGCTAGGGCAGCGGCATCAAGCGCGAAGCCACGCTTCGCCGTCGGGGCGGTGAGTGACTCGGCAAATGTCTTCTTGACCGCCCCGAGCACCACCCGGTCCTGCGGCCGCTTCGGGCCGGCAAGACAGGGGACGACGGTGGAAAGATCGAGCGACAAAGTCGAGGTGAACTCGGGCGTCGGGGCGGAGGCGGTGCGGAACAGCCCCTGCTCCTTCATGTAGCGTTCGACGAGCTCGACGGTCGCGTCCGGCCGGCCGGTGAGCCGGAGGTAGGCGAGCGTCTCGTCGTCGATCGGGAAGAATCCCATTGTCGCCCCGTATTCCGGCGCCATGTTGGCAATCGTCGCCCGGTCCGCGAGCGACATCCCGGCTAGCCCCGCCCCGTAAAACTCGACGAACTTCCCCACTACGCCCGCCTTGCGGAGGATCTCGGTGACCGTCAAAACGAGGTCGGTGGCGGTAGCGCCGGAGGGGAGCCGGCCGGTGAGCTCAAAGCCGACCACCTCGGGAAGCAGGAGCGACAGCGCCTGGCCGAGCATCACCGCCTCCGCCTCGATGCCGCCGACGCCCCAGCCGACGACCCCCAGGCCGTTGATCATCGTCGTGTGGCTGTCGGTGCCGACGAGGGTATCGGGAACGGCGACGGGGAGCTTGGACGTACCGGTGGCCGCCGGATCAGCGCGGAGAAACACGCAGCCGGCGAGGTATTCGAGGTTCACTTGATGCACGATCCCGATCGCCGGCGGAACGACGCGGAAGTTCTGGAATGCCTGCTGCCCCCAGCGGAGGAAGGCGTAGCGCTCGGCGTTGCGCTCGAACTCGATGGCGATGTTTTCCTCGAGCGCCCGGTGGGTGCCGAAGTGGTCGACCTGGACGGAGTGATCGATGACCAGATCGACCGGCACCAGCGGGTTGATCTTCCGCGGGTCTCCCCCCAGCCGCTCCATCGCCGCGCGCATCGCCGCGAGATCAACGACGCACGGCACGCCGGTAAAGTCCTGGAGAACGACACGCGCGGGCTTGAAAGGAATCTCCGACTCTGCCGGCTTGGCGGCGTTCCATGTTGCCAGCGCTCGGACGTCGGCTTCGGTCACCTCGTAGTCGTCGCAGGTCCGCAGCAGCGCCTCGAGGACCATCCGGATCGAATAGGGAAGCCGGGAGGTGTTGGTCACCCCCGCGTCGTCGAGCGCCCGCAGCCGGTAGAGCGTGGCCGGCCCGGAGCCGGTCTCGAACGTGCCACGGGCGGAGAACGGATCGACGGGACGGGCGGCCATTGGCGGGGCTCCGGTGCAGTGAGGCGGTGAATCGGGGGGGATGTGCCCAATGTATCGGCCACGCTACCCCCCGGCGAAGATTCCGCTTCTCCAGCCATTCCGGGTGGATTGTGAGAATTGTGCAAGAAATCCGTTTGGGCAGGGAAAACCCTGCATTGCAAGGTGAAAAAAGTGTTCGACACGGGGACACCGGTCGGCTATAGTCTTGAAGTCGCGAGCGCCATCCGGCAGCCCGCCCCACCGTCCAAGTGCTTCTCTTCAGCGGCTGTTCCCCCCCAAAGACCCTCACTTCGATAGCCGCTTCTGGGCCCGTGGTTTCCCCAACCGCGGGCCCTTTTCTTTTTTATGGCCCCCATTTTTTGGCGGGTTGGCCTTCCGAGGCCTTCATTCCGCTCCAAGTGGCCCACGTCATGCCCGACGAAGCCCCGCCGCCGGTCGAGCCTGACGAGCCCGACTTCACCTTCGAGCAGGGCTACGTCGTCTTCACCGCGGCTTTTCACCGCCGCCGCGGCCAGTGCTGCGGCAGCGGTTGCCGGCACTGCCCCTTTTTTCCCCGCCACCACCAGGGGGCGACGAGGCTCGCCCCCGCCGGGCCGCCGCAACCGGATTGAGCCTTCGGAGGCGGTGGATAAAATGCCCCGCCACTGGATGAGGCTCGCCACCCACGAAAAACCTCGGCTTTGTTGGGGCTGCCCGACGTGGGAAAAGGTAGGGGACTAATTTTTCCCACGGACCGTGCGGGAGGCCTCACAGTTCACCAACGGGTGGGCTACAGTGTGACCTCGGACTTCCAGCCGTTTTTCTCCGGGGGCCTGTATGAACAAGATCTCGTTCCGCGCTGCGGCCATCGGCGCCGCGATCCTCTGCCTCGCTCCGCTTGTGGTGTTGGCCCAGACCGCGGCCGACACGAAGGAGGAGGCTACAAAAAAGGACCAACTGGCGATCGAAGGGACCTGGTTGGCGATCTCGCTCGAGGTCAACGGCAACGCCGTGGGGGCCGACGACGTCAAGAAGATCACGACCGAGAACGGCCGCGACGGCGAATGGACGCTCCTGGTCGAGGGGAAGGATGTCTCCGAAGGGACGAGCACGATCGATCCCACCGTCACCCCCAAGACGATCGACTTCAAGACCACGAAGGGTAACAATTCGGGCCAGACGTCGTTTGGCATCTACGAAATCAGCGGCAAGATCCGGAAGCTCTGCATTGCCGAACAGGGAAGGCCCCGCCCCGCCGACTTCTCTGCCACGGCGGGGAGCGGACGGATGCTCGTCGTCTTCGAAAGGGTCGACCCGACGAAATAGGACGCTCCCGGAGAACGGAACCTTGTTTCCAGCCAACCGCTCTCCTCATCGCCGTGGCGTGTCGCTCGTCGAGTTGCTCGTTTGCCTGGCGATCATCGGGATGATGATCTCGATGCTCATGCCGGCGATCTATGCGGTACGGATGTCGTCGCAGCGGACGGTGTGTGTCAACCACAAATCACAGATCAACCTCAGCCTCCAGATGTACGCCGACGTAAACAAGGCGCTTCCCCCTCCCCCGCGCCCCGGGTTTCCCAGCGGCTGGACATGGGAGATCCTGCCTTTCATGGAGGAAGGGGCGATGCAGTCGTCGCTCGTCCCCGGCCAACCGATCACCGCCGCCGGCAACGCCTCGGCGGCGCGGTCGCGCCCGCCGCTCTACCGCTGCGCGTTCGCGTCGTCGTGGCGATCGTCCGACGTGGCCGGTGTGCTCCCGTCAGACTTCCTCGCCGTCGTTTCGGAGAGCAAGCCGGGCTCACGGAAGCGCAACGACATCTCGCTCTCGATTGTTCACGCCCCGGAAACCAACACCCTCCCCTGGCCGGTGGCAGCGGAGATCTCCTGGGACGATTACGGCCGGCTCCGTGGCCAAGGGGCCTGGAAGGTGTGGCATCCGGCGGCGTCCGGCACCGGCTTGAGCGGCCTCATCGACGGCGACGGCGCCGACTAACCCGCCCCCAGCGGGGCACATAACTCCCTACTGACCCATGACTCCCACCGAAGCCCCCACCCAAGCAGCTCCCCACCGGCACCGCCGCATTCCCCCACTGGCGCCCCTGGGCGACCTGGGAGGGATGAATGTCGCCGGGTTCTGTGCCGACATCGAGCGGCTCAAGGCCGACGCCTACCGACAGATCGGCCCAGCCGATTTTGCCCACCTGCGGCGGATTGAAACGTACGGCAAGCTCGCCACCTTGCTTGGGTATTCCACCGCCTGGATCTTCCCCAATCCCCTCACGGCCTTTGCCTTGAGCCTCGGGCAGATGACCCGCTGGCTGCTGGCGCATCACATCACTCACCGCGGCTACGACCGGGTGCCGGGGATCCCCGCCCGCTACACCAGCCGGGTGTTCGCCCGCGGCTGGCGGCGGTTTGTCGACTGGTTCGACTGGCTCCTCCCCGCGGCCTGGGATCATGAGCACAACTTCCTCCACCACTATCACACCGGCGAGGATGCCGACCCGGACGTGGCCGAGCGGAACATGGAATCGCTTCGCGCTATGCCCTTGCCGACTTGGATGAAGCTCGCCGTGATTGCGGTCTTGGCCTGCACCTGGAAGATCATCTACTACGCCCCCAACTCCTTGAGCGTGCTCGACCCCGACAGCCGGAAGCGGCTGCGGCACGAGCACATCACCCGTCTTACGATCCGGAATCTCGTCGACTTCCGCCGTCGGTCGGTGCGGCGGTTGTGGCTGAACTGCTACCTGCCATATGGAATCTTCCACTTCGGACTGGTGCCGCTGGCCTTCCTCCCCCTGGGAACGACCGCGGCTTGGTACGTGCTTTTCAACAAACTCCTCGCCGAGGCGTTCACCAACGTCCATGCCTTCCTCGTGATTGCCCCCAATCACACCGCTGACGATCTCTACCGCTTCTCCTTCCACTACGACCGCAAGGAGGAGTTTTACGTGACCCAGGTGATGGGCTCGGCCAACTACCACTGCGGCGGAGAGTTCACCGACTACATGAGCTGCTGGCTCAACTACCAGATCGAGCACCACCTCTTCCCCGATCTGCCGATGCGGCAATACACCCGCATCCAGCCAGAGGTGAAGGCGCTGTGCGAGAAGCATGGCATCCCCTACCGGCAGGAGAGCGTCTTCCGCCGTTTCGGGAGGCTCCTCGACGTGGCAGTCGGCAAGACGAGCATGCGGCAACTTCAGGCCTTCCCACGGCCGGCGCTGGCCGCCGACGCCGTCCCCAGCGACTGACATTCACCCCCCTGCGGCCTCGACCTCATCGGCTGCCGCACTGATTCCGTCGCCGCCGGCAAACCGGTCAGCCACGGCGCGGCAGCGGTCGGCGACAGCCTGATCGGCGAGAAGCTTTCCGAGGAGGCGGGCAAGGGCTGGGCCGCGGAAGGCCTTCCGGGCGAGCGCCTGGCCAACGCCGAGGCGCTCGATCCGGGCGGCATTGTCGAATTGGTCAAAGCCCATCGGCATCACGATCTGCGGCACGCCGCCGGCGAGCCCCTGCGAGAGGGTGCCGATGCCGCCGTGATGGACCAGCGCTGCCGAGCGTGGCACGAGCCAGCGGAAGGGGACGAACGCGGCATGGCGCACGCCAGCGGGGAGCGCCGTGGGGATCTGATCGGGAAACCTCGTGAGGAGGAGCCCGCGGCGGCCGAGCAGCCGACAGGCGGCCGCGGCGGCGGCGAAGAACTCGTGGCCGTGGAGGTGGGCACTGCCGGGGGTGAAGAGGATCGGGGGCGAGCCCTCGTCCATCCAAGCTTTCATCTGGTCGTCGGCATCGCTCACCCCCTCCTCGCTGTAGAGGGGAAAGCCTGTCAGCCGCACCTGCCGGGGCCACTGCGGCTGCGGTGCGGCAAACCATCCAGGAAAAAGCCCGAGGGTCCGCTGGGGCGAATGGATCCAATCACGCAGCAGCCCGCGGGCCGGTGGCAGGCCGAGAGAAGCGCGGAAGGGATTGAGCCAGCGGCCGATGATGGGATCGATGAGAAGCCGGTCGGCGAGGGCCCACTGGAGCGTGCGGAACCAATGCGGGCCGCGGTGGACAAAGATCCCGGGCACTCGTGGGGCGTCATCGAGGCTGCGAAACAACACCGGCGCAAGGTGCGCGGTGACCAGCGCCACGCCGAGGCGCTCCTGGGCGACGCGGGCCCCGAAGGCGAGGCTCGAGGCGACGACGACCGTGACCGCGCCGGCGGCGGCGTCGGCAGCGAGCGCCCGCTCGATCACGCGGTAAACCGGCTCGAGGAGGGGGCGAACAAAGAGCTCGAGGATCACCGGAGTACCGCGGAGTGGGTCCCAGATCCGTTCGTCCTCGATCGACGCGACGAAGTCGAGCTCGGGGAGCGGGTCAACGAACTCGAGGCCCGCCTTCTCGGCCACTTCGCGAAACCACCCGGCAGCGACCAGCGTGACGCGGATCCCGCGACGGCGCAATTCCCGGCCGATCCCGATGAAGGGATGGACATCGCCCGAGCTTCCCAGGGCGACGAGGATGGCGTGCGTTTTTTGCCGGGGAAGCGTCACGGGCGGGGCCAGAAGGGGGGCGGGTATTTCGCAGGGGGCGGGCGTTGCGAAGCAGCGGGCGTTGCGAAGCAGCGGCCGCTTCCATCATGCCCGGTGGCGGGGAATCCGTCGCCGGCAGCGCCTCGAGTCAACCGTTTTCGCCCGCTCACGAGCGTCAAGAAGAGTCGATCGACGCGGGCTCTTCAAGGGTGCGAAGCGGGGGGGACCGGGCAACGAGGTTCCGGCGGCCAATTGTCCGGGGGGAAAATGACCATAGTCTGCGGGGCGCTTGCCTGTGGCCGGCGGAGCGGGCTTGCCCGCGGCGCCTAGAATCGCGGCAGGAAACGCAGCCGTCGGGGCCGCTTGTGCGGCCGTCAGCGGGTCGCTTTCGCCACGGAGGGCCTGTCATGAAAACCGTTCCCTGGAACACCGCCATCCAAGCCTTGGTGCTTGTCCGCATCGGCCAAGAGCTCGGCACGCAGAGCCAGTTTGCCCGGGCTGTCCACGACCTCGTCAGCGCCGTCCTCGCCTTCGGGATGTGAGTGGGGGCCGAGTCAAAAAACTCTCCCCGAGCCGCGCCCGGGCCCCCGTGAGCGGAACGGGCCGGCGGCGTCGCCCGTCCCGATCCCGCCCCGATGTCCCTTGCAAATCCGGAGCGCCGCTCCGAAAATGCAAGGATGATTTCCCGCCCAACCTCTCGAAAAGCCGTCGAAACGGCCCTAACGCGATCGCCCGTCTGCGGGCTGATGGGCCCGCGCCAATCGGGCAAGTCGACCCTCGCCCGGGAGATCGCCGCGGCGGTGACGAGCCATTATTTCGATCTCGAATCCCCCCGCGATCAGCTCCGCCTCCAGAATCCGCAGCTGGCGCTGGAGGGGCTTTCGGGCCTGGTGGTCCTCGACGAGATCCAGACGCGCCCCGATCTTTTCCCGCTGCTGCGGGTGCTGGCCGACCGCCCCTCGGCTCCGGCTAGGTTCCTGATTCTCGGCAGCGCCTCTCCCGAGCTCGTGGCGCACTCTGCTGAATCGCTCGCCGGCCGCATTGAGTATGTCGATCTCCACGGCTTCGACCTCACCGAGACTGGCCCAGACTCGAGCGCTCGCCTCTGGCTTCGCGGCGGATTCCCTCGCGCCTACCTCGCCGCATCGGAGCCCGACAGCGTCGCCTGGCGAGAGGGCTTCGTGCGCACGTTTCTCGAGCGTGATCTCCCGCAGTTCGGAATCCGTGTCGGCTCCACGGCGATGCGCCGTTTCTGGACAATGCTCGCTCACGTCCACGGGCAGGTGTGGAACGCCTCTGAGCTCGGCCGGGCGATGGGGCTCTCCGACAAGACCGTGAGGGGCTATCTGGACGAGCTCGACCAGACCTTCATGGTCCGGCAGCTCCAACCGTGGTTTGAAAACATCGGCAAGCGCCAGATCAAATCCCCGAAGGTCTATCTCCGCGACTCCGGCCTCCTCCATCATCTCCTCGGCCTGGGCACGGCCGCCCAGCTCCACTCGCACCCCAAAGTCGGCAGTTCTTGGGAGGGATTCGCCCTCGAGCAGGTTCTCCGGCAGACTCGCCCCCATCAGGCCTTTTTCTGGGGCACGCAGGGTGGGGCCGAGCTCGATCTCCTCCTCTTCCACGAGGGGCGGCGGGTGGGGTACGAGTTCAAGTATGCGGAACAGCCGCGCCTCACCCGCTCGATGCGTGTCGCCATGGAAGACCTCCGGCTCGACACCCTGTTCGTGATCTGCCCCGGGTCGGTCCGTGCCCCGCTCGCCCCGGGCGTCGAGGTGGTGGGGATCGAGGCCTTCGCCGAGCGGCCGGCCAGCGGCCCCAGCTGAACGCTTGCAGATCCGCTGCGGCAAAAACCACTGGCGGACTCAACACCAGCAACGGACCACTTCGACAGCCCCCCCGAGGCGTCGCTCCGGCTCAATGCCGGAGCGACGCTCGGGAGAAGCCGGCGGTCAAGTCAACCGCAGTGGTCCGAGCACTTCCAAAGGGCCCGCGTAAGCAGGGATAACCTCACCGTGCCCGGCGGCGCTCGAACAGCCCAAGCGACCCGAGCACAAGGGCCAGAGCGCTCCCAAAGCTACCCGGGTCGATCTCGGGGACAGACGACGTCGGCGTCGCCTCCAAGCTCCAGAGATAGGTTTGCGATGCCGATTCGGCATTGTAACCACTTGTGCCAGTATTTACCAATGGGTACGACGCCAAGCGGGCATCGATAAAATAGTCGCTCGGATTCACGTTGGTAAGTGCCATCCAATAGGTGCCCGGGCCGATCGAGATGTTTTGGAATCCGGAGAACACGTACGAACGAGCAGCCCATGGATCGTACGAGAACATAGACGAAATAGTGTTTGACGATGCAACCAACGTGCCGATATAACCGTATTGTCCATCTGGTAGATAAATGCTCACAACCGGGTTTGCAGGGCTCGGTGGGCTTGTTCCAAACGATCCTCCGCTGAGAAAATCCCACGTTACACTGATGGGCGTCCAGTGACCCGTACCTGTAATGACAAACTTGTCGGCAACAGTGTTTCCCGGATTAATTTGGGCAACGCTATCCCTCGGAGTTGTGTCGCGATTGCTTACAGCGATTAGTTCTGCTCCTGCGCAGGAACAGGCGGCGACCTGATAGAGAAGAATGGCATTTGCAATCAATGATCGAACCGACACCGCGAAAGTCTTTGGATTAGTCTGAGGTGGGACCCGATTTACGGCGCCGCTGACAGGCTTGAGATCTGAGCGCTGAAGGCAGCATTTTGGAATCATGACAATGGGCGGAAGACGACGAGTCTTCGGGTCGGCCTTCAACGCCAAGGCGGCCCCGGCGGCGGCGAGTCCGACAGAAAGGGTCTTTGAAGCAAATAGGTTCACGAGCGAGCTCCTTGGAGAGGTTTCTGGAGATATCTAAGAGCGAGACGGGGCGTTCTCGATTTGAAGATCGAATGCAGCCAATGAGAGTCCCTTTACTAAGGCGTTCGATCTCCCCCAAACCGGACAGAAAATTTTCTTACCCCATTTTTTCGCTGTTGTCCCCTGCGGGGGGGGTACGGGGGTGCCGGGGGGCGCGGAGGGGCTGCTCCCCACCACGTCTCGATCTGCGGCAGGGGCGACCGGCGGTCTTTTTTGAGCCGACGGCCGGCGGCGGCGGCAACCCGCCCGCCTGGTCCGATACGGTCCGCCGCACAAGCGGCAAGCGCCCACCGTCGCCCGCGACGCGATGGAAGACGCGTCGCCAGCCGGCTTAGGCGGCCCGCCGCCTTGCGGCCGCTTCCAACTCTCCCCTACCCCACCGTGCCGCGGTCGAGGAGGCTCGCGATCAGGGCCGAGCGGGTGTCGATCGGGACAAGCGTGCGCTTCGCCTGGGGCGCTTCGAGAATCGCCTGGAGCTTCGGCAGTCGGCGGCCGCCCGACTGGGCGTCGTAGCTGTTGAAAGCGATTTTAAACCGGCGGGCGGGATCAATTTGGGCCCCGTCGCGTTCGAGCCCTCCCGGCCGACCGGCCGAGTCCTTGACCACCGTGAATGGCCAGAGCGTCCGGTCGCTCCGCTGATCGCCGCCATCTTCGGCCACCACCTCGACAAGCTCCGCCCCGGAAAGCTCCGCGACAACGAGGAGATTTTCATAGGGAATCAGCTTCCAGCAATCGGCCACCGTCAGCGGGCCGGCCGGCAGATCGCCGCTTAAGAACGTCCCGTGGAAGACACCCTCGACCGGCGTGCCATGCTTGGCCAGGGCCGCGGCAAACGACTCGCAGAAGATCGCCCCCAGCCGGCTTCCCCGCCCCTTCCCCTTGATCGGCGCCGTCACTGTCGCCACCGGCCGGGCGAGCTGCTCGTCGGCCGCGGCGAGGTCGGCCCCGGCCAAGGACATCACCTCCGGATCGAGCTCGTAACGGTCGTCCATCAGGAGCGTGAACACGCGCCGATCGACGAGCTTACGGGCGTCGAGATCAAACGTCAGATCGACGCGGCCACAGTGGACCCCGTAATAGCTCGCCTGCGTGCAGAGAACGTCGTCGACAAACCACGCCGGCTTGTTTTGATGGGAGTGCCCGGCGAGATAGACGTCGACCCCCTTCATGCCAGTGAGGATCCCGCGGACCGGATTGGCGTAGTCGTCCTCGAAGCGCCAGCCCATGTGGCCAAGGACGACGACCGCCTCGGCCCCGGCATCGCGGCACTCGGCCACGGCCCGCAAGAGCGCCGGTCCGGGATCGGTGGCGGCAGTGCCGCCGAGGGTTTCGGGATCGAGCCATGAGGCGAGGCCGGGCGTGATCAGGCCGACCAGGCCGATCCGAAAGCCACCGACCTCGCGGATCGCCCACGGCGCTACCTTCTCCCACACGCCATCAAACGCCCCGGCGGCCTTCCCGCCGCGCTCGAGATTCGCCGTCAGGACGGCGGCTTTGGAGAGGGCAAGATTTGCCTCGAGCTTCTCCGGGCCCCAGTCGAAGTCGTGATTGCCGAGCGTCCAGGCGTCGTACTGAAGCGCGTTGAACAGCTCGAACATCAGCTGCCCGCCACGCTCCATGCTCGCCGCCGTTCCCTGAACGACGTCGCCGACGTCGACGGTGAGGGAATAGGGGGATTCGCGGCGCCACTGGCGGATGCAGGTGGCGGCGCGCGCGAAGCCGCCGACGTCGTCGAGCCCCTCGTAGCTGCTCGTGGGGAGGATCCGGCCGTGGAGATCGGTGGTGTGGAAGATCGACACCGTCCGCGCCCGCCCCAGATCGGCGGCGCCGGCCACAGACCCCACCACCCCGGCGACGACGACGGCGCTGTCGGCCAGAAAGCCGCGCCGCGGGATCCGCTGCCGGTCGAGACGGGTGCGGGGATGGAACGAGTGCATCGGGAAACCTCTCCGGGGAACGAGCGGGACGGTTGGAACGACCGCGGAAGTCTACGGGAGCAAAGAAACAACGCTCCATGCCCCGACAGACTTACCAAATGCTCACAAGGCAAGGGGTGGCCCTTGCCCCGCTCACCAAAAACTCACAGCCCGTTCTCGCGGAGGTGATCGACGAGGATCCGCTCCATCTCGAAGACGGTGATCGGGTGGTGGTGGATCTCGGTGTGGACTGAGGGGACGAGAACCTCGCTGACTACCCCCGGCAGGCGGGCGCTCGAGACCGGCAAGACGTTGTCGCCGGGGCCGCTCAACGGCCAGGTGACCCCGTTGCCGATGATCGAATGCATCGTCACCCGGCAGGAGGGCCGGAGGTCATGGAGCGCCTGGAGGATCGATGACTTCGGCTCGAGGATGTCGATCGACGTCGGCGGGGAGCGTTCGAAATCGCTTCGGAAGGCCCCCGGGTTGGCACCGAGAACCTCCCGATGGATGGCGAGCGATTCCTCCGGCTGCTTGACGGTCGCCGAGGCGACGCGCCCCACGGCCAGCGACGCCAGCGAACTGCCGTCGTGCGGCGTGGCGATGTAGACGACCCGATTCACAAACGGCAGCGGCTTGAAGAAGTAATTCGGGGCCACCTCGCGCCGCAGCTTCGGCCGCATTCGCACCTCGTTAAACGGGACGCAGGCGATCGAATCCCACAGCGCCGTCCCCGGCTCAACGACCTGGAGCTTGGCGTGCAGCCCCCCCATGCTGTGGCCGACGAGGATGAGATGCTGCATCGCTGGATCCTTCCCCTCCGGATCGAAGCGTTGGACCGTCGCCGTCAGCTGGCGGCGGAGCACGGCCGAGGTCTGGAGGAAAGAGGCCCCGGTCGGATAGTGGAAAAGCCAGGGCTCGAAGCGCTTGACAAACCAGGGGTGGACGCGGAGCTCGTTGAGGAGATCGAACCAGGTTCCCTCGTCGCTCCCCAGGCCGTGAATGAAGACCACCGGGACGCGGCCGGGGCGGTGGGGCTCGAGGAGCTCGATGCGGGGACGGGCGGTGGAGCTCCCGTACGGCAGGAAGAAGTTCACGGCATTATCGTTGGCCGGCATCCCGCCGAGCATGTCGAGGAGCGGCGCCGTCAGATCGGCGGCGAGGAGGGGGCGGGAAGGCCCGAGATCGACCGCCGCAATCACCATCGGATTGACGAGGTCGAGGATCGCGGGGGCGTGATCGCGCGCGAGTGGACCAGAGAAGGCTTCGAGGACGTTCTCGTCGGCCGGCATCGGGAACCGCAGCACGGCCGTCGCCGCGAGGCTCTGGCGCTGCGGCGCAAGGATCCGGTTGCCTTCCCGATCGGCAGGTGTCGCCACGCGGACGCTCACCGGGAGGCCGAAGCCGCCACGTTCATGACGGCGATGGATTCGCTTGTCGCCGGGAGGGGGCGTGGCCTCGACATGCTCGATCGCCGAGGCGGGGATCTGCATCCCCGGCATTTCGATCGGCACGATGATCGGCCCCCACTCCGGCCCGACAAGCAGCCCGCGGCAATCGAGCCGCTCGTGCGCCGTCGCCGACTCAAGCAGTCCCTGAAGCGTGCAGGCGTAGAGCTCCGCCGCCTCGCGGACGAGCTCGGGATCGCTCGGGCACAGCCACAGCGCGTTCCAGGCTGCTTCGGTGGCGGCAAAGTAGCCGTCGATCGCCCGGCAATTTCCCTCCGAGGCTAGCTCCGCCGACTGCTTGGCGTAGTCGCGGGCCCGGGCGAGATGGCGGCCGGCCTTCTCGTGTACTGGCACCTCGGCATCGGCCACCGGCAGCGAAAACGACTTCGGCAGCCCCTGCGCCTTCAGCCCCTGCGCTGCGGCATCAGCGCAGGCGCACGCCATGCCCGCGGCCACGACCAGCACCGAGACTTGCTGCAGCAGTCCGCGCAATATCGCGTTCTCCGACACCAGAAAAGGAGCCGCTCGATCGATCGCGGGCAGCACGCTCTCTTGGTATCGGCCCCCGCAGGGTCTGCCCAACAGGAAGACTGACCTAGGGCACCGCAGACCCCGCCGCTGAAGCAAAGACCGCAAGCTGCGCAGGCAGGGAAGTCTTCCCGAAGTGTCTGCCACCAAGCCCAGCGTTCGGCACATCTGGCGGCGCGGCTTTAGTAGGTCGCAGCTTCAAGAAGCCGGCGTCAGCCGCGGGAGCCGCCATGCTCCTCGGCGACCAGCTCGAGGTCGGAGCCGAGATACTTCACCGTCGCGGTGGGGAGGAGATTGAAATAAACCCGCCCCTCGGTGGCCCAGCGGTTGGTGTCATAGAGAAACTCGGCAGTGGCGGCGCGGATCATAGAGACCGCCTCGACCTCCTCCATCCCGCCCCCTTCGATCGCCTCGAACGACACCTCGATCGCCACCAGCGCCTTGAGGCAGCCGGTGCGCCGCTCGCGGACGTAGAGAACGTCGTCGTCGAAATCGACGTCGCTCCACCGCAGCCCGCGAGGCTTGCCGGTGGCAGCCGCCCGATCGATAAACTTCGCCTCGAGTTGCTCGCGCTGGCGATGGAAGTCGCGCTGGGCGCGGGCGAGATTCTCGGCCACACGGGCCAGACGGATAGGGCGCATAGCGAGAGTTGTGGCAACCCCTGCCAGGGCAGCCACCCCCACGGTGACGACGAACCAGACCACGTTCCCCACGTCAACGCCTCCAGAGGGTTCTAGCAGTACAAGTGTACGACAGCGGGGGAAAACGTCAAAATCATTCGTTCGTCGGCAGCACTTCCCCCGATCCGGGCGGCTGTGGACGCCCGCCGGACACCTCTTGACCCGCATTTCCCAGATGGCCCCTCGCCGATTGGCACGGGATTTGCGCAAGACCCCTGTCAATCAGGGATTTGCCGCCAATTCCTACTCTTTTGAGGGGGGAACCGAATAGGCGACTGCCAAAAGTGTGACTTGCGTGTCGATTTCGACCGACCTGTGAGGCTGACGTTCGCGGGGAGCAACGTAACCAGCGACGCTGGTCTGCTTGCGTATCGAGAACTCGACGAGGCGTTGGGACTCACGGCAACGGCGGGGAAGCGGTTGGAGGACTCCCGCACCGGCCGCGACACCCGTCATACCCTGCTGCCATTCATTCGACAATCGATTTACAGTCGGCTGGTCGGCTACGAGGATGCGAACGACGCGGAGCGGTTGTGCGTCGACCAAGCGTCCGGCATATCGTGGGTGGCCGCGCCAGCCAGACTTCGCGTTGGCCTACAATCTAGGGAACTTCCTCGGGAACTTCCTCCGCCGGCTGGCATTTCCAAAGAGCGTGCGGCCGTGGTCGCTGACGACGCCGAAGGAGAAGGTCGTCAAGATCAGTGCCAAGGTCACCCGGCACGCCACGTACATGACGTTCCAACTTGCGGAAGTCGCCGTGCCCCGACAACTCTTCGCTTCGATCCTCGAACGGATCGGCAGACTCTGGGTGTCGCCCGCTCTGTGTCCGTCCGGTTAGCCACGCCCGCTCAGGCGGGATGGAGGAGCAGGGTACTGGCGTATGCGAGGGAGCGGCTTGGCACCCACGGCGAAAAAAGGCCAGAATCCCATGCTCACAACGGACCGAACGCTCCGTCCAATCGCACCCGGACCCCGTCTGTTGACAGCATGGCGGCAGGTTGAGACGCTTTCAGGGCGACCATCGGTCCAGAAGCGTTTCGGGGGATGGTCATCTGGGAAATCCCGGTTTTTCCGAGAGGTCCACACCGGAGGCAGCCATGCGATCGGCACGACGCTGGAAGACGCATCCGTCCACACGAACAGCCTTTGAGTCGCTCGAACCGCGGGCGATGCTTGCCGGACTCGGGCTGGATTCTTTCAGCGTCTTGGGATCGGGCAGCGCTGTGGTGCTCCCTGGTGTTTCCGGAACCAATCTGTCCGGTGACAGTCCAACGCCCGGCTCTTCCGGCAACTCCGCCTCGACTATCTCGTCCTCAGGCTCGAGTGGTACTCAATCAACGGGCCTGGCGCTGTCGAGCAACTCTGGCTCTGGGACAGGCTCGTCTTCCACCGGGAGCAGCGGCAGTTCCAACGCGGGCGGTCTGGCGTTGTGGAGTGGCTCTGGCTCAGGGTCAGGTTCGTCTAGTTCTGGTACTGGAAGCAACTCCGATCCAAACAGTCCCGTGCTCTCGTCGCGGTACACCGGGGGCTCAAACGCTGGTAGGCAGGGCACCGGTACGAATAACGGCGGCACATCCAGTGGAAGCGATCTTTGGTTCTTCTACGGTGCCGGATTGGGAGCTGGGGCCTCTTCCTCTGGGGCCACTGACGGTTCTTCGTCGAACCTCCTGGCACTTTTTTCGCAGTACAAGGACGGCGCGAGCGATGGCGGCCAGGGCAATGACGCCGGTGGAACCCTGTCGAACGCGGATCTCTGGATTTTCTACGGGGCAGGTGCTGGGGCCGGCACCTCGTCTGGCTCTACGAACGGCTCTCTCGCAAACGACCCAGCTATTTCGGCTCAGTATACCGGTGGTTCTGGCATCGGCCGCATCACGCCGTTGGTCTACAACCCCCAGAGCGACGGCCCGCCCGTTTTTGTCTCAGGCGTGTGGACTGGGAATGAGGGCGACGTGCAGTTCGTTCAGGCTGCCGGGCAGGGTGGTGGGCAATCTCTCTGGGCTGCGGGTAGTGCATTTGGTCGATCGGTTGGCATGAGCATCTATTCGATCGGACAATCGTACTATGGCGTCGGTCAATATATCACCGGCAACACTGCTAACGCAAACGATACCTGGAACAGCGCTTACAACAATGGGCCGATAGGCCAGGCAGAGCAAATCGGTCCTGGCAGACTTGCGTGGACTCAAGGAGGGTTGTACGTCGCCGCCGGATCAATGGTTGCGGCAGGGGGCGCAGCCGCCTGGACTACAGCTGGCTGGCCGACGTTCTCGGTGGGCCTGAATACAACAACAGAATGGCACGTTTTCTTCGGTGTCACTGCGAACGGAAAGATCAACTTGTTGCACTACGCTGAGGGGATGGGCGTTACTGGAGCGCCATCCTTTTTGGCTGCGGAAGCCAGCTTATTGGTGACGGGCCTGCCGATCTTCTACCCCAACTTTGCAATCAATAGCACTGCGGGTAGCAATTGCGTCAATGCGGCTTTCTACGCCTATGCACAAGGACTGGCCGGTGGTCTCTCATTGATTCCTCCATGGGCCTGGCCAGTGATACCGTAGGGCATCGTCCAACAGAAGGTGACAGGTAATAAAATGGGGCTTTCTGGCGACGTTTTGGCGGTTGAGCCGCAAATCGCGGCTGAGTGGTGGGCGGTTTGCTCGGATGCCTCGTTAACGATCGAGATTATTCCACCTCTAGACACTCCCGTTCCCATTGAATTTGATGGATTTGGATATCGAAGAGGTATCGTCAGTCGCGGAATCCAGTCCCTCGCGGTGCTACCCTCCCCTGGCCGACGAGGCCGCACAAGCGAGTTCTCCGTTGGTTCATCATTCATTGTTCTGTCTCCCCGGAGTCGAGCTACACATTCGGACGACCTGTTGTTGTGTTTCGTTCGGGAACTCTTCGTGTCACGTGGCGCGACCCTCATTCGCCCTGACCATCTCCCCCGAGCCTAGCATCGGATTCAATTCGATTCGCCCACTACACGTCGGCGAATTGGGGCCTTCAGAGAGTGGTGCCATGGTTGACTTGTTCGTACTAGTACCCAGCACAGGCCCCCTA
>SIAG01000029.1 GCA_009691925.1 Planctomycetaceae bacterium | reverse complement strand
GGCCGGTGCCGGATCGCGTGGCGGCGGCCCGGTGCGCCCGGTCGATCATCAGGTCGATGCCGTCCTCGCCGAGACGACGCCGGCGGTCGCCGCGGCGGCTCCCGACGAGCTCCCGCCGACCGCCGAGGCCCATCCTCCGACCGCCCCCCTCGATCCCTTCCGGGCCGCCAAGCCGGAGGAGCAAGGGCGGACGTTCGACCCCTCGCGGGAGCAGTTCACCGGCATCGTCCCCGGCATCGGGCTGGCGAGCTTCCGCGACTCCAGCGGCATCGACCGGTTCCTCGTTCTCCCCGGCGACGACGTGAAGATCACCTTCCCAACCGCCGGCACGCCCCCGAAGGCGGTCACCGACACCTACACGATCGTCGACTTCTACGAGAGCAAGATGAGCGAATACGACTCAAACTTCGTCTTCGTGCCGATCGAGCAGCTCGAGAAGGCGCGGGGGATGATCGACCCGCAGACGGGTCTGCCGAGCGTCAATTCGATCCAGATCAGGCTCCGCCCAGGTGCCGACCTCGAGACCGTCCGCGACCGTCTCCGGCAAGCTTTCCCCGCCGACATGTATGCCGTTTCGAGCTGGAAGGACAAGCAGGGCCCGCTCCTCTCGGCCGTCGACATGGAGATGGCTGTCCTCAACATCCTCCTGTTCATGATCGTCGCCGTCGCCGGTTTCGGGATCCTCGCCATCTTCTTCATGATCGTCGTCGAGAAGACCCGCGACATCGGGATCCTCAAGTCGCTCGGCGCCAGCTCCTCAGGCGTAGCAGGCATTTTCCTCGGCTACGGACTGTTCCTCGGCCTCGTCGGCGCCGGCGCCGGGCTGGCCCTCGGCCTCGGGATCACCTGGAACATCAACCGCATCCGTACGGTCGTCGAATGGTGCACCGGGGAGCGGGTCTTCGACCCTTCGATTTACTACTTCTTCCGCATCCCCACGATCGTCGACGCATGGACGGTCGCCTGGATCATCGCCGGCGCGGTGGGGATCGCGGTGGCGGCAAGCGTACTGCCTGCTCTGCGGGCGGCACGGCTCCATCCCGTGGAGGCGCTGCGGCATGATTGACACCAAGCACGGGATCGATCCGTCCGGGGCCCCGCTCCTCCAGGTCCGCGGTGTCCGCAAGTCCTACCGTTCTGGAGCAGGAATGCTCGAGGTGCTGCGCGGCGTCGACTTCGAGGTCGAGCCGGCGGGATTTGTCTCGGTGATCGGCCAGAGCGGGTCGGGGAAGAGCACGCTCCTCCATCTCATGGGGCTCCTCGACGCCCCCGATGCCGGCGAAGTTCACCTTGCCGGCCAGCGGATCGACAACCTCCCTAGCGCCCGCCGCGACCGCCTCCGCAACACCGACATCGGCATGGTCTTCCAGGCCTACCACCTCCTCCCCGAGCTCTCCGCCCTCGAGAACGTCCTCGCGCCGCTCTTGGTGCGCTTCTCGATCATCGAGTGGTTCCGGCGCAAGGCGGAGGCGCACCGGCGGGCCGAGGCCCTCCTCGACCGCTTCGGCCTCCGGGGGCGTCTCCACCACAAGCCCCGACAGCTGTCGGGGGGGGAGATGCAGCGGGTGGCGATCGCCCGGGCGCTCGTCGGCCAGCCGCGTCTGCTCCTCGCCGATGAGCCGACCGGCAATCTCGACGTGGAGACCGGGGGGGGAATCCTCGACACGCTCTGCGAGTTGAACCACGCCGATGGGCTTTCTATAGTGCTCGTCACCCATGACCCGTCGATCGCGAGGCGGGCCGACCGGATCGTGCGACTGGTCGCCGGACGGGTGGAGCAAGCCTGACCGGCCCACCGTCTGACCGGCGGACCACCGCCCCCGGCCCCCACCGAAATCCCACGGACGCCCACCGTCGCGTCGGCGTCCATCCCGAAGGTGACAGCCCATGCCACGCATCGTGTTCATGAACGACCGTCTCGTTCCCGAGGATGAGGCGCGCGTCAGCGTCTTCGACCACGGTCTCCTCTACGGGGACGGCGTCTTCGAGGGGATGCGGAGCTACGCTGGGCGCGTCTTTCGCATGGAGGCCCACCTCGACCGGCTCTGGGACAGCGCGCGGTCGATCGCGCTGGAGATCCCCATGACGAAAGAAGCGGTGGCCAAGGCGGTCAACGACACCCTCGCCGCCAACATACTCCCCGATGGCTACGTCCGCCTCGTCGTCACGCGCGGGGCGGGGACGCTCGGACTCGACCCCAACCGCACCTCCCATCCCCAGGTGATCGTCATCGCCGACACGATCAGCCTCTACCCGCGCGAGCTCTACGAGCGCGGCTTGAGGATCGTGACCGCGGCCACGCAGCGCTCCCATCCAGCCGCGCTCTCGCCGCGGATCAAGTCACTCAATTACCTCAACAACATCATGGCCAAGCTCGAGGGGCTCCAGGCCGGGTGTGTCGAGGCCTTGATGCTCAACCACAAGGGCGAGGTTGCCGAGTGCACGGCCGACAACGTCTTCGCCGTGCGGAAAGGGGTCGTCCTCACGCCTCCTCCCGATGCCGGGATCCTCGAGGGGATCACGCGCGGCGCCGTCATGGATCTGGCCCACAGCGCCTCCATCCCCTGCCGCGAGGCGACGCTCACCCGCTACGATCTCTACACCGCTGAGGAGGTGTTCATCACCGGCACGGCCGCCGAGGTGGTGCCGGTGGTGGAGATCGACGGCCGGACGATCGGCGCCGGCGTCCCCGGCCCGGTCACGACGCGCCTGGCCGCCGATTTCCACAACCATGTCCGCGGTGGCTGAACGAGCGCGTCGATCGCCGGCCCGCGATCGAATCAGCGGGCCGCGTCGGCAGGGGATCCCGCGCCGAGGAGATGCTGCCGGACGAACATCACGGTGGCATAAAACTGGAAGTCCATGTTCGGCTTTTTGCGGAAGCCGTGCCCCTCGTCCTTGGCATTGAGGAACCAGACCGGGCCGCCGTTCCCGCGGACCTTCGCCACCATCTGCTCGGCCTCGCTGGCAGGGACGCGCGGGTCGTTGGCCCCCTGGACGACGAACAGCGGCTTCGTGATCCGCCCGGCGTTGTTGAGCGGGGCGATCCGCTCGAAGAACTCGGCCACCTCCGGCACGCGTTCGTCGCCGTATTCGACGCGGCGCAGATCGCGCCGGTAGCTCTCGGTGTTCTTCAGAAACGTCGTGAAGTGTGAAATCCCCACGACATCGAGGGCGCAGCGGATCCGCTCGTCATAGGTCGTGGCGCAGGCGAGCGTCATGAAGCCACCGTAGCTGCCGCCGGTGATCATGACGCGGTCTGGGTCGAGATCGGGCCGGCTAGCGATCCACTCGAGGAGGGCCCCGATGTCGCGGACGGAATCCTCGCGCTTCAGGCCGTTATCGAGCTTCACAAACGTCTTCCCGTAGCCGGTCGAGCCGCGGACGTTCGGAAAAACAAGAGCCACGCCGAGCTCACTCATGAAGAAATTGTTGCGCCCCTGGAAGATCGGCCGCGACTGCCCCTCGGGGCCTCCGTGGATGTTGATGATCACCGGCCGACGCCCGGTGAACCGGGGGGCGGCGGGGTAGAGGAAGCCGCGGATCTTAAGGCCGTCGAAGCTCTGCCAATCGATCGCCCGCGGCTCGACAAGCGTGTCGGCCACGAGCCCGCCGAGCTCGCTCTCCGTCCAGCGGACGGCCGGCCCCCCCTCGGCCGCATCCCACACATAGACATCGGAGGTGGAGCGGGCCGACCCGACCGAGAACGCCAGATGGCAGCCGTCAGAATGCCACGTTCCGCCGCTGATCACTCCCTCCGGTAAGCCGGTGACCGGGCGGTGTTTCCCGGTCGTGGTGTCGAGGACCCGCGCCCGCGACACCCCGGCTTCGTTGGTGATGAAGGAGAGTCTCGTGCCATCCTCCGAGAGATCGAAACCCTCGACTTCCCAGGGGATGTCGGCGGCGACGATTTCGATCACGCCGGTTGCCGGAGTCCATCTCGCGAGCCGGGCGATCTCCGCATCTTTGTCGGTCGTCGTCCAGATTGCTTTGCCATCCGGCGTGAACGTGCCACCTCCCCAGGCGACCTCGCCGTCCGCCTCGTCATCGAGCCTCGCCTTCTCCCCGCTGGCGACTTCGACGAGCCACCGCCGGCTCCTGTTGACAGAGAGCGACTCGCCCACGAGGAGCTTCGTGCCGTCGGGCGACCAATCGAGGACGCTCCATCCGCCACCGGCATTCTCCACGACGAGCCGGTCGGTGGCGGGATCGCGGGGATCGATCACCCACAGATCGCGGTCGGCGCCGTTGCGGCGCGTCGAGGTGTAGGCGATCCGGTCGCCGGCCCGGTCCCATACCCAGCCGCCGTTTTGCGAGCGGCCCCCGTCGGAGAGACGCGTGACATCGCCGGTGGCGGTGTCGAGCCGGTCCATCTGCCCAAACTCATTGCCACCGGTGTCGCGCGTGAAGAGGAAGAACTTCCCCTCCCTCGGATCCCAGTCGGCGGCCCCGATCGGCTCGGCGAAGAAGGTGAGCTGGCGCCGGTCGCCCCCCGCCATCCGCACCTCGTGGATCTGGGCGGTATTGCCGAAGCGGGTGCTGATGAGCATCTCCGCCCGGGTGGGATGCCAGCCGACAAACGTGGCGCTGCGGGCCTCGGTGTAGCGCCGCACCTCGTCGGCCAGGGCTGCCGGGATCTCCGGGATCCCCTCGACGACGAGGTTGTCGGTGGGGCGGATCGTGGCCGGTGCGGCCGGTGGGCTGGCCGGCTGGGCGACGGCGACCGATCGATCGATCTCCATAGCCACCATCACCGTGAACAGGATCAGGGGGAGCGACGAAGGGCGCGGCATGGGAGGCTCCGTGCGGGGGGAAAGACGGAGGAATTGTCGCACGGGGGCCCTCCCCTTCAATCCCAATCGATCCCGGTTTAGGGGTGCCACCGAGGGGAGCAGATCTGGCCAACCCCGCGGCCCGCGACCCGCGACACGACGCGCGGCGGTCAGGCGCGCGGCGGGCGGTGATCCTCGTCTCCGATCTCGTCGTACCGCGAGACGTAGCCGGGCTGCTTGGCCCGGACGATCTCCGCTTCGTATTCGCTCACCACCCGCTTCTGGATCAGCTCCCGGGACCCGGCGTTGATCGGGTGGGCGATGTCGGCGTAAAGACGCGGCCGCCCGTCGCCGTCGCGGGGAACCGCCGTCTCCGGCTGCTTCCGCCCACACTGGTTGCAATACAGGGCCCGCAGCGCGTTCTTGAATCCGCACCCCGGACAATGGCTGGAGAGCTTGCGACTGGGCATCGCCACGAACGGTCCCGATGGGCCGACGATGATCTTCAGATCGCGGACGACGAAGGCCCCGGCGAGCGTGATCGAGCAGAATGCGAGCAGCCGCTCGGACGGATCGTCGATGATCTTGATCCGCACCTCGCTGATGTCCATAGACCTTCCCCCTTGCCGCCGTCCCCCCGGACAGCCTCCCACCGATCCCCTCAAACACACCCATCCCCGCCGTCACACCGCCCCGCGCCGTCAGGCCACGGGCGATCCACCGACCCGCACCGGAAATACCCCCGGCCATCCGGCCGCATCGAGCCGGGCGGCGATCGCCCGGGATTCTTGGTCGGTGCGAGTGATCGCGAAGCAGGCGCTGCCGCTGCCGGTGAGCATCGGTCGCACGGCCCCGGCCGCGTCCAAGGCAGCCAGGAGGCGGTCGATGTCGGCCGAAAGCGATCGGGCCGCAGCCTCGAGGCCGTTGTGCATCAATTCGCCGGCGGCGCGGAGATCCCCCCGGGCCAGCGCCGTGACGAGCCTGGCGGCCTCGCCGGCTGTGGTTTGATCGGGAACGCAGCGACCGTAGACGGCGGGGGTCGAGAGCCCGGCCGCGGGGCAAGCGATGACGGCATGGAGCGGCGGCAGGCCGGCCACCGGCTCGATCCGTTCACCGCGGCCGGCTGCAATCGCCGGGCTGCCGGCGAAGAACCAGGGGACATCGCTGCCGATACCGGCACCGATCTCCGCGAGTCGGGCCGTCGGCCAGTCGAGCCCCCAGACGACCGCCGCCGCGCGGAGCATCGCGGCGGCATCACTCGAGCCGCCACCGAGGCCGGCGCCCGAGGGGATTTGCTTGATCAGTTCGACGTCGAGGCCGCGCTCGATCCCCGCCGCCTCGGCGAGGCGCCGCGCCGCGCGGACGACGAGATTCGAATCATCCGCCGGCACATCGCGGCAGAGCACCGCACCGGCAGGCTGGGCGAGCCGGCCATCGAAGCGGACGCGCAAGCGCACCCCGGGGGCGTCGATAGCCCGGACGACGAGCCGGTCGGCGAGCGACACCGGCACCATCAGCGATTCGATCTCGTGAAAGCCGTCGGATCGACGGGCGAGGATCGCTAGGGAGAGATTGAGCTTGGCAGGGGCGGCGATCGCGACGGCGTCGGGATCGTCGGGAAGCACGGCCATGCCCGCCGGGAGGACGCGCGTCGCTGCGGTGGTTAGCGCCATGGAACACGGTCCCCGACGGGCTATGCCCCCGCCCCGAATAGACTCTCTCAAAACTGCGGAAAAGGTACCCACCCACCCCCGGGCGGGTCAACCGTGGGAAGGGTTTTCAGGCCATTCGGAGGCCCCGGCATCAAAGAGGAGAGGGCGCGTGGCAGCGGCCACGGGGCAAGCCGGACCGGCCCGATGGGTCGGCCGGCGACGAATGGCCGGTCGGGCGCCACGGCCGGTCGGACAGGAAAGGTAGGGCAGGAACGGCGGGGTTGCTCCGCCGGGGGCTCGATCAGCGCCAGCCCGACACGAACACGACCGTCAGGAGGGCGAGAATCACACCAACCGCCACCAGTGTCGCCAGGAGCATGGCGATGCTCCGGCCGGCCCACAGATCCTCCTGGATCATCTCCGTGCGCTCCGCCCGATCGAACGAGGCATTCCAGACCGGGAATGTCTTGTCGTCATAGACCCACTTGGTGCGTTCTTCTTGGCGGCGCTCGTTCATGGCGGAACCCTGGACATCGGCGGGGGTTATGATTGTGCACCCGGAGCAAACCTCCAAACTGTACCCCGTCGCTGGTGGCGGCACCAGAGGATCGCCCGCCGACGCTCCTCCGTAGCCCGGCCGGGAGACGGCGGCCCCGCCAACAGCCCTCTTATCCTCCCCATCCCCCCTCGCGATGGTCCCCTTCCCCGGGGCACGGTCCCTCCCATGCAGCACCATCTCCTCGACCCCGACTCCCCCCTCCCTTCCAGGCTGGCCGAGCTCGGCCAACCGGCCTGGCGGGCGAAGGCGGTGCGGCGCTGGCTCTACGGGAGCCGGGCGTCGTCTTTCGCCGACATGACCGACCTCCCCAAGGCCCTGCGCGAGGCGCTCGAGGCCGAGTTCACTCTCTGGACGACAACCATCGCCACCCACTCGCAGGCGGAGGATGGCACGGAGAAGCTCTTGCTCGAGCTCCACGATCGGCAGCGGATCGAATGCGTCATGCTCCGTGACGGCGAGCGGCGCACGGTCTGCATCAGCTCGCAGGTCGGCTGTGCGATGGGGTGCGTGTTCTGCGCCAGCGGCATCGACGGCGTTGTCCGCAATCTCACCACCGGCGAAATCCTCGAGCAGCTGCTGCGGCTGGCTCGTCTCCTCCCCGCCACCGAGCGGATCAGCCACATCGTGGTGATGGGGATGGGAGAACCGCTGGCCAACCTCGACCGCCTCCTCCCGGCGCTGGCCGTTGCCCAGAATCCGGAGGGGATGGGGATCTCGCAGCGGCGGATCACGATCTCGACGGTCGGCCTACCGGCGGGGATGGAGCGGCTGGTCGCCGAGAACCCCGGCTACCATCTCGCCGTCTCGCTCCACGCTGCGGACGACGACCTGCGGACGAAGCTCGTGCCGGTGAACAAATCGATCGGCCTGGCCGCGGTAATGGCTGCGGCGGACCGCTACTGGGAGGCCTCGGGGCGGCGACTGACGTTCGAGTATGTCCTTCTCGGCGGCGTCAACGATTCCCAGCTCCAAGCCCGCGAGCTCGTCCATCTCCTCGGCGGCCGGGCGGCGCTGGTCAACATCATCCCCTACAACTCGGTGGCGGGGCTTGCGTACCGCGAGCCGTCGCAGGGATCGCGCGAGCGGTTCCTCGACGTGTTGCGGGAGGCGGGGGTGAATGTCCAGGTGCGGCGGCGGAAGGGAGCGCGAATCGACGCCGCCTGCGGGCAGTTGCGCCGCATCGCCGCAGGCGCGAAGCCGTCGCCGGCGGGCGACGACGCCAGCGACCAAGCCACGGCCGGTTCGATCGATTCACCGATGTCGATCGAGCCCTTGGCCCCCGGCGCATAAGTGCCGCGGGCTCGCGCGCCGGACGAGCAGCGGTTTGAGATGGCTGTCACGTTCCGGCAGCCTGGCGCAGGCTTTCCAGAGTTGGGGAACCGAATGGACCAGTTTTTCCAAGGCTCCTCCGCAGAATCCGTGGGCGCAGACCGGCCCGAGAGACGTCCTGCTTGGAGCTGCAAAAGAACCGCCACCGCAGCCCGCAGTCAGCCGTGGCCGGCTGGCAGTCATGGCCACGACCCGTCGGGCCGCGGTGGCGGCATCTGTGCATTTCCTCGGGCATCTTTCCCAGAGGGGACAACGCCAAAGGGAACCGTCAGCAACCGTACCGTCGTCGTTCCAGTAATCCCAGTCCAGCGGCGAGCAAACCCAACACGGCACTCAAACCGTTCGGGTCGATCTCGGGGACGCCGGAGCCGCTGACCGGACTTGCGAGATGAAAACCGATAAAGTCGCCCTCGCCCGACGGGACGTTCGAGTAGCCGGCGGAGGACGACACATTGGACGCAAGGCCGTTCCAACCGCCGCCAAGCAGCCCACGAGACAAGCCGGGAGCACCCGTGAGGTCGTTCCATTCACTCACGTTGCCGCTCATGTCAAACGCCCCGTAGGCACTCGCCCTGCCATTGGTGCCCGCCGTCGTCACGTTGCCATTTTCGCTATTCCAGACAGCGCCTCGGTCGAAGTTCGCGAAGTTGCCAGTGCTGCCAGCAGAGCCGATTCCTGTCGAACCCGCCGTCACAGCCGTCGGGTCCGAATCGTTCTGCGTGGCGTAATTCCAGTAGCCCGCGCTGGTGCCTCCGCCCTTGTAGTAGGCCGCCTTGTACCACTGGTCGTCCGTCGGGACGTAGAACGTCGCCCCCGGGTTCACCGCCGGGGCCGTGCCGGTGGTCTGGCCACCGACGAGCGTATACGCCCCTGCCTCTGTGCTCGACGAGCTTGTGGCGCCGTTCATCAGCCAGTTGGACACCCGCGCCGCATCGAACCAACTCACGTAGTTCACCGGCTTGTCGCCCATGTTCGACCTCGCGGCGTACTTGCTGCCAGAGGCCGCACCAGGTGTGAGACTGATCCCTCAACGGGGGTCGGTGCCCATGGCCGAGTTGTAGACGGAGTTCGGATTGGTGCCCGATGTATCCACAGAGTTCAGGAACTCGGTGTAAAGCTGGTTCGTGAACTCGTACTTCATGATCTGGAATGAAGTCGCTACGGCACCAGCGGGATTCGGGGCTCCGGTGGTATCAGCCGTGTTCCCCGGGTCGCCGACCGTCACCCACTCGATGATTCCGGCGTTGGCGATAGAGCCCAACGGCAGGCAGGCCAAGGCAGCCAGCCAAAGGGAAAAGGCTTTCAAGGAAAAGCGAACCATAGGATTCATCCTTTTGATGAGCACATCTGCGTTCGACGGAGGGCCGGAAACACTCCCCCCCCGACGCAACAGACCACACCAGCACTTCCTGTCAATGCAACTCCAAGGCGCAGTCCAAAATCTCTCGGTGTTTCCGTGAGCCACGGCGGCCAGATCACTTTTTCCCCCGATTTATTTTTCCCGCATCGCAAGCACCACACACAGAAAGCGAAATCTGAAAGACACTTTTCCCGCACCGGCGACTCGCAACCCCCGAATCCCGCGCCGGCACCAGCGCCTCATCGGCGACGAGTTTGAACCGGGCGGGAATTGACATGCGGGGCGGGCAAGGCGGCTGCCCGCTCGGAAAGGCGCCTGCCGGCTCGGATTGCTTGTGCCAAGCGAAAAAACGCCAGCACGGCGGACGGTTTCAAAACCCCCTCAAGGCATCGAATGCGATGAGGGTTTTCCTTTTGAGCCATCCAACCGAATCGGAAGTCAGCCACAGATTCTGCGGTGGAGGCCAAAATGAACGCGCATTGTCCGAGAGCCGTCACACCGACCGCTAGCTGAACCAGCCGAGCAGGAGCACGGCGGCGAGCACCCTCGCTCGATCCCGGAGCCAACGTCCAAGCAGCCGACCGGCCCGGCGGTGTTGGATAGTTGCCGGCATCCCACTGACCTGACAGGCGCCTCCCCCCCGCTGAAAGATCGTCGGCCCGATTGGCGAGATCTCCAGCATCGTCAAAGTACTTCAAATACTTTATGACACCGACGACCGGAAGAACTGCGACACCGTTAATGACGAGTCGCTTGCCCCAGTCGTACGACATTTCATGGTGTGAAACAGTATGCCCCAGATTGCGGATATCCAGCGATAGGGCGGCGCCGACGACACCCAAGCCGTAGCCCGCGCCGATCGAGAGGGCCATCGGTGCTTCGTCTGTCCAGTCTCCGAGAACAAGGCTCTTGGTGGACCGACCGACGTAACTGCCTACCCCAACCGCACCATCACCAATCGCGCCAATCCACCCACGACTATCCGAGGTCGATTCGCCGACAGTTGCCGCGTCCGCCACCTGGACAATCTGCCACCCCCCGTCCTCACGCCCGTGACGAACACGGGCCCGTCGTCGCTGCCGGGCTGGTATACCATCGGCGTGAACGTCGCGGTTGATTGGGCATCAGCCAGCGTGAGCGCGGTTGACCCGGTCGATCCCGATTGGCTTCGCGGTCCGGAAGGAGCCGTCTGCGAGGCGTCGTAGAGCACGAACGGCAGCCCGCCAGAGCCCGACGCAGCCGCGCGGCGCTGGTCAACATCATCCCCTACAACTCCGTCACGGGGCTTGCGTACCGCGAGTTGTCGCAGGGATCGCGAGAGCGGTTCCTCGACGTGTTGCCGGAGGCGGGGGTGAACGTCCAGGTGCGGCGGCGAAAACGAGCGCAGATCGACGACGCCTGCGGGCAATTGCGCCGCGTCGCCGCAGGCACGAAGCCGTCAGCGGAGGCCAACAGCGCGGCAGCCTGGGAACCTCATCCCCGAACGTTATTGCTGGGGTCTCCGAATCCGCCCACAAGAGCCCTCAGACCAATTAACTTTTCGATCTCGTGAGCGCCTCTCTCAGATGTGCTTCCCGTCCCGCGGGTGCGAAAAGGAAATTATTCACATAGATTCCCTTCCTCGACCAACCGTCCTTCCAGCCACCGATATTACGGCCGTCCTGATAGACGGAGGGATCAAATCTGTCCATCTCGACGAGAACACCGTCGTTGAGGAAGAATCCGGAATAACCCCGCTGCTGCAGGAATGCCGTTACATCTGCAACTGCGTTTGCCCGGTGACGATCCTCCGACTCGATCAAAAGAAACGGCAAACATCGCTCAATCGTCTCGCTCGCTCCCCCAAGGACAGAAACCTCATGCCCCTCGACGTCGATCTTGATGAAGGCGACGTCGTTCAACCCATAATCGTCAAGCTTACGAACATTGACCGTGATCTGCTCCTTTGCACTTCCGTCCTCGTCTTCCAACGAGTTCGCTGCCTCGATGGTGCTACGACCAGCGTCTTCGGTGAGTACACGCAGTTGCGCGGTTCCAGCGTGATCTGAAAGAGCCACTTCCTCAACCTCTACCGGCAACTCAAGACAGGAAAACATGGCCGTGAGCTCGGCAGCCTGTCGCGGACGTGGCTCAAACGCGATCACCTTCCGCGAAACCCCGCAGATCTGCATTGAAAAAACGCCGACATCGGCCCCGATATCCACTGCTATTTTTTGGGGGTCGCAAAGATACGGCACCAGTCGCAACTCTGGCTCATGGCAAGCCTGTCGCAGGAAATGAGCTCTTCTCCGCCAGAACTGGCGTGGAAAAAGCGACTTCACTGCGGACCTCAACAATGCCTTGAAAACGCTCTGGATCTTCATGTCTATCCTTTGAAATCCGGTACGGACTGACGGCCGCGAGACTCCGAACGGGCGCCAGAGGCAGCTCTCACGAAGCGCCGACTGGGGGCTCCGAATAACATCTTAGTAATCCCGGTTCAAAATGAACGCAAATTGTCCGAGAGCCGTCACGCCGGACCGCTAGCTGAACCAGCCGAGCACAAGGACGCCGGCGAGCACCATCCCGAGGATCCCGCCGAGCCACATCGTCCAGTGGATCGCCGCCAAGCGGATCGCGGCCGGGTCTTCATGGTGCGTGGCCGCAAACACGAGGCTCGCCAGCGCTACCAGCGGGAGCCCGAAGAGGAATCCCGGCAACCGGTCGGCCAGCGACGCCACCGGGGGCATGAAGGCGAAGAGCTCAAGCGCGGTCATGGAGCATTTCTTCCCTGGAGGCCGACGTCGTCAGGGAGATCCGTGTGACGTGGGCGAAACCGTGGGGGCTGTGGCTGGGAATGGGAGGATGGATTCGGAGGGGGCAGCGGGGAGCGATCGAGAGGAAGTGTCAGCGGGGAGGCTCAGGGGGCTTACGGGGATCAGTGCCGGAAGACGAACCAGCGCCGAGCGGCCCGGCGAAGGCGTCGTAGATCGCCAGGACATTGAGCATCCCGGCGAGCATCGTGTAGAGCGTGCCGAACTCGAACCACCGCCCGAGGCGACGCTGCCAGAGCGAAAGCTCATCGCCGCGGAACTGGCGATACGGGGGGCGATCGAAGAACGCTTCGTCGTCGATGTCGGGATCGGTGGCGACGAGCCGGTCGGCGTACGACCGCGACACGAGCTGCCCCGGATGGAGCGGCGGTGCCATGAAGGTGCTCGTGAAGAACGGCTGCTTTGCGCCACCGGAGAGCTGGCGCGACTGCACCAGCGCCGGCATCGCCACGAGCCCGGCGCCGGCCTGGCAGACGAACGCCCAGCGCGGTTCCGCCGGCCGCCACGCTGCATAGACGACCTTGCCGCCGCCGAGCCACAGGCCGGCAAGGAACATGCCGAGGATCACCCCCATGAACAGCCCCCCCTTGTGCTTCCGCCCCTGGTAGAAGTGGCCGAGGCCAGGAACGCACCAAGCGAGGAAGGCGGCGAGGGAGCGATTCCGCAGATCGATGAGCGAATCGTCATCGGGGGAGATCGCCACCGACCGGCCGGTGGCAAACGTCGCCGGCGCACGACCGCTGTGCGCGGGGGACGGGTCTCGGGCTGGATGGGCCACGGCGATGCTCGGGGGAGTTTCGGTGGAATCCCGGGGACGGGGCCGGCATGTCGAGGATCCCCCAGGAAGCCCTTTGAGTCTAGGCCATCGCAGTCTTGTTCCCAACAGCCCCCTCGGATCCCGCGGGGATAACGCCGGCCGCGCGGCTTCACGCCGAGGCTGTTCCTCACTCGCCGAGTCGGCGCACCACGCGCACCCGGGGGTTGGCCGGAAGACTCGGCTCGTCGCCGGCAGGCGCCGGGCACGAGGGGCGCGGGGCGGAATCGGGAACGAGCTCGCGCCAGGCCCGTTCGATCGTGCCCGCATCGACACTCCCGAGGCCGTCGGCGGAGGCAGCCACCACCGCCAGCCGCGCCAGCCGGCAAATCGCGCCGGGCACGCCGCCGGTGAACCGGGCCAGCGTTGCCACCGCCTCGGGGGTGAACAGGTCGCGATCGGCAGCGACACGAGCGAGGGCCGCCGCGATGAAGCCTGCCACATCCTCCTCGTCCCATGGTGCCAATTCGATCCGCACGGCCGTCCGCTGCCGAAGCGGGGCCGGGAGCCTGGTCATTCCGTCAGGGCTCGCCGTCAACACCAGGAGAACGCGGTGAAAGAGCGGCTCGGAGGCGACCACGAGCCGGGTCATCCCTTCGAGCGCCGCGGCGGAGGCATGATCGGCGTCGTCGACGACGATCACCGTCGTCCGCTCCATGAGCGTGTTCTCCCGCAGCCGGTCCTCGAGCTTCTGCCAGGGTCGGATCGCCTCGGCCCGCGCCGGCGGATCGAGCGGCAGGCGCGCGAGGAGGAGCTCGAGCCAGTCGTCGCCGCAGAGCCCCCGCAGGGAGAGGAGCACGACCTCGCACCCCATGCCCCCCAGCCGCCTGGGGATCATCGCGCACAGATGGCTCTTGCCACAGCCCTCGTCGGCGACCATCAGGGCACAGCGCTGCCGCTGCTCGACGAGCCACTCCAACCGGGCCAGTGCCTCGTCCTGCGGCCCGCCGGCGTGGAAGTTGGCCGGATCGGAATCGCCGGAGAACGGGGGGGCGGTGAACTGCCAGCGATCGCGTACCATGCGGCGAGTGTAGCCCTTGGCGAAGACGGTCACCGAGGCCATTTTCACCCCGATCCGCGCGGCGCTGCAGCGCTGCGGATATTCCTCGACTGCCAGCCAGCCCCGCCCCCGCGACGCCCCAGGATCCCCCTCCATCATGAGCGAACGATTCTTCCTCGCCACGCCCCCGTTGGGGACCAGCGCCCTCCTCGAAGGAGACGAGGCCCGGCATCTGACCCGCGTGCTGCGAGCCAAGGTCGGCGACACTGTGGCGCTGTTCGACGGCCGGGGCCACGCCTGGGAAGCGCGGGTCGCAGGAATTGGCCGAGACCGGGTGAAGCTCGATCTCGGCAACGCGCTCCCTACCATCCCCGCGCCGGCGGTAACGGTGACGCTCGCCGTCGCGCTCCCCAAGGGGGATCGGCAGAAGTGGATGGTGGAGAAGCTCACGGAGCTGGGGGTCTCGAGGCTCGTCCCCCTGATCACGACGCGCGGTGTCGCCGAGGCGACCGACTCGGCCCGGAGCCGGCTGGAGCGGGGCGTGGTCGAGGCCTGCAAGCAGTGTGGCCGCGACACACTCATGGAGATCGGCGCTGCCACATCGATGGCCGACCTGCTCGCTGCGGCCCCCACCGGCACGCGCACGCTCCTCGCCGATCCCCACGGGAGCCCACCCGAGGCGGTCCTCGCGGCTGGCCCGACCGCTGCGATTCTCGTCCTCGTCGGCCCCGAAGGAGGATTCACGGCCGAGGAAGTGACCACGCTTGAGGCCGCCGGGGGCCAGCGTGTCACCTTCGGGCGCCACATCCTCCGCATCGAGACCGCCGCGGTCGCGGCCGCCGCCCGCCTCGCCTGACGACGCCCGATCTCCGCGGGCCACTCACGCCAGGCCGAGCCACGTCTTCACCGGCGTCATACGACGGAGGACGAGGCGCTCGAGAAGGAGCACGGCCAACAGCGAGAGGCCAAAGAGGGGAAGGATCACCCCCAGGCCGACGACCGTGGCCACCAGCGGCACGCTCCGCCGGGGGGAGATCCCCGGTGCCGGTGCGCCAAGCCTGCCCGGATCGCGGCGCCGCAGCCACAGCCAGACCGCACTGATGCAAACGACGACCAGCCCAGCGGCGGTGACGAGAAGGAGGAGCTGGTTCGGCCAGCCGAACAGGCGCCCCTCGTGGAAGGCGGTCCCCACGGCGACCAGCTTGTCGATCGGATGCTTCGTCGCGAAGTCGTCGCGGCGCACGATCGCGCCGCTGGCCCCGTCGACAACGAGATCGACCCGGCGTGGCCGGTTGGCCGTTGTCGACTTGGCCGACCAGCGCCCCTTTCCCTCCGGTGCCGGGGCGAGAACGACCGGCGCATCGAGCCGCAGGGGCGTCACGGCGGCCGCCACGACATCCACCGCCGCGAGATCGGCTGCCGAAAGCTCCACCCCCGCGCTCCGTCTCCCGCCGCTGCCATGACCAGCATGACCAGCATGACCAGCATGACCAGCATGACCAGCATGACCAGCATGACCAGCATGACCAGCATGACCGGCGTGGCCAGCATGCTCGCCTCCGCGTGCCGCCCCGGCCGCGCCGGTGGCCTCGGCCCGGCCGCCGTCGTTGGACCACTCCTGGCGGGCGACGGCCGTGCCCGTCCAGCGCCGCACCGACTTGAAAGCATCCCCCCAGAACTTGGCCCACGGCAGGCCACTGAAGAGGAGCGCGAGCGTGACCAGCGAGATCCACACCCCCGTCACCGCATGCATGTCGCGCCACAACAGCCGCCTGCCGCCGTGGAACCGCGGCCAGACCACGCCGGCTAGTCCACGCCCCTGCCGCGGCCACCAGAGCACGAGCCCGGTGAGCACCATCACGATCGTCCAGCAGGCGGCAAGCTCAACGAGATTCGAGCCGCGGTTGCCCATCAGCAGCTCCCCGTGGAGCCGAAAGATCTGCTTCATGAAGCGGTCGCGTTCACTCACGCTGCCGAGGATCGCCAGCGACGTCGGATCGACGTAGGCCCGTCGGGAGCCGGCCTCGCTGCGAAGGAGAACCCGGGCGGCGCATCCCGGCGCGGCGGGGAGCTCGTAGCCCTCGAAGGTGCTGCCGGGGACTGCGGCGAGCGCCGCTGAAACCTGCGCCGACGGCAAAGCAGCGCCGGTCCCTGGCTCAAGACGGTCGTACGAACGCTCAGACCAGCCCTCGAGCTCCGCCTTGAAAAGGTAGATCGAGCCACTGATCGCCAACACGACGACAAACGGAATGCAGAAAATGCCGGCGTAGAAATGCCAGCGCCACACCGCCCGGTAGTCGGGCCAGGGCGAGGAGTCTGGGGATGGAGACGGGGACTCCGACGGTGTCATCGATCGCTCCGGCAGAGGATGGAAGGCCTCCACGACAGTGGGCCCAGGAGTCGCCCCCCGGGCCCGCCGCGCGGGTCATGATCAGGATCGACTGGGAGCGTCGATCACTCCTCGGCCGACACCGCCTCACCACCGTTGATGCTGTGGAGCGCCCGGCAGACCGTGGCATCGAGGCTGTCGGAGAGCATCCGCACCGAGCCATCCCCGAAGGCGACCTGGGCCCCGGAGGGGTGGTAGCTCTTCGGCCCAAAAAAACCGGTGGCGTGGACCACGACGTCGGGGATCCGGCTGTTGGGCGGGCTATAGCCATTGGTGAGCGTGTTGCACGCCCCGGTCATCGCCCACGAGGTGCCACGGCCGCGGATCGTGTTGGTGTTGGCACCGCGCCACGACGTGAACGACTTCCAGATCGTCTCCACCGGCGGGTTGTGGATCATGCCCCCGACGACCCCGGACGACCATGCCCCGCCCCCCGGATAGCCGGGCGTCGCCTGCTTCGTGCTCGTCACGCCACCGGAGCCGTTGAGTGTCTTCTGGTAGGGGAACTTCGGCGCCTGGCCGGCAGTGAGAACGATGTCGGTGCCGTCGCTGCGGACCGTCTCGCTCATGAACACCGACTTCGAGAGGCCGTCGAGGACGGCGGCAAGGCGGACCTTCGATCCTTCTGACACGATGCCGTCGGTGGCAAAGCGTAGATCATAGTTGG
>SIAG01000028.1 GCA_009691925.1 Planctomycetaceae bacterium | reverse complement strand
GAAAGAGGTGCTTCGGCGCCAACCGGTAGGAGATCGTCGCCGCCACGTATCCACGCTGCGCCAGGCGAACGCAAAGCTGATCGTAGCCGTCGCGCGTCCCGGCCCGGAAGCCTCCGCCGTGGATGCAGATCACAGCCGGGAACGGCCCGTCGCCCGACTTCGGCCGGGCGAGGTTGAGCTTGAGGGACTCTCCCGCAGGCGTCGAATACTCAATCCCCTCCTCCCACGTCACCGTGGCGGGCACCGTCGGCGCCGCCGGAGCAGGCCGCGCCGGGAAGGCGAAGGCCGCCAGCAGGATCACTATCGCGATGGCGCGCTGGATTCCGGCTCGGCGGGCCACAAGGGAAACCGTCGACATCGTCAGCATCATGTCTTCGCTCCTGATTCGGATTCCAGACTCGGGGGCCAGACGGGGAGGAGCTGCATCGCCCCCCACAGGAGCACCATCGGCATGGCGAGCACCACGGCCGCGGCCAGCAATCCCTCGCGGCCGAACCAGTCGACCGGATACTCGACGAACCCTCGGAAGCTCTTCGAGAACAACTGCCCGCCGACAACGACGTTCCAGCGCATCGCCGCCACCTGCACGAGGACGAGGACGGCACAGACGCCGGCAATCGAATGGCGGAAGCCGGCGCCGAGACGGCCCGAGAAGGCCGGCAGCGGGAGGAGAAGGAGCGGCAGAATCGAGCCGATGACAATCTGGAGCGTGAGATAGGAGAAGCGCAGCTGCGTCGACAGGAGGGCTCGGATCACATGCCACTCCTCTTCGCGCTCGTAGGCGACATGGAGGATGTCGATCGCCTCGAACACGACCGCCAGGAGGAGAAACATCCACAGCAGCCGCGACAGGCTCCGCACGCACTCCGCGTCGGGCTCCATGTCGCTGCGTTGGCAGAGGAACAGGTAGAGGAGCATGAGCACGGCGATCCCCGACACGATCGCGGAGGTCAGAAAGATCACCGGCATCATCGACGTCGACCACCAGGGATTGGCCTTGATCGCGCCGAACAGGAAGCCGACGTAGCCATGGAGCACACACGCCGCCGGGATCCCGATCATCGAGAGGGCATAGACGAGCCGGCGGTCGATCTCGGCCGCCCGGGGCGTGATCTCGACCACCCCCAGGGCGAGGGCGCGGTAGACCCCACGCCACGCACCGGTCGCCGTCCCGGCGCGCTCGACGATCGCCGGCCGGAAGATGAGCCAGACATCAATGAGGAGGACGAGCATGTAGAAGGAATAGATGAAACCGAAGCCCGCCATCGCCGAAGTGGGGCTCGGCGTCACCACGACATTCAACGCCCGCAGCGGCTGATGGAGATGGAGGAGGAGGGGGAGCGTGGCGCAGGCCCCCAGACAGAGCGACGTGACCACCGCTAGGCGGGCCACCGGCCGCAGCGCCTCGCGGTGGAAGACGTGGTACATCGTCGACACGACGAACGCCCCGGCCACCATCCCCGTGATGTAGGGATAGAGAACGATCATGATGCTCCACACCGGATGGGCATCGTTGGGGAAGATGAACGGCGCGTCGTGGAGGGCGTGAAACTCCATCACGTTACCTCGTCGGTGAGGCCGACATAACGGGTCAGCGGAAGCGTGCCGAGGTGCTGCTTGAGGACGTTTGTCGGCACGGTCGCCAGCCGTCTCGAGATCTCGCTGTCAGGATCGTCGATGCGGCCGAAGACCCGCGCGCCGGTAGGACAGGCCTCGACGCAGGCCGGCTGCTCGTTGCGCATCACGCGGTGGTAGCACCAGTTGCATTTGTCGGCCACACCGGTGTCGTGGTTCATGAAGCGGATGCCGTAAGGGCAGGCCTGAACGCAGTAGCCGCAGCCGATGCAGCGTTCGGTGTCGACCAGCTCGATCCCCTCCGGGCTCTTGATCGAGGCATGGACCGGACAGACCTGGTTGCACGGCGCATCGACACACTGGTTGCAGAGTTTGGGGACGAAGTAGGCGCGGAGGACATCCTCGGCCGCCGGCTGGACCTCGCCCGATCCCGCGTACCCGGTCTCGGGGACGAGATCGACCTCGACGCGGCCGTCCTTGTAGTGGACGTAACGCTCCACCCAGGTCCGAGATTGCCCTTCGGGCACGCTGTTCTCGACGCGGCAGGCGGTCAGGCACTTCCCCGCCCCGATGCACTTCGTCGTATCAATCAGAAAGCCGTACATCGGTTTGGCCGCCGGGGCATGGCCATCGCCCCCCGGCGGTGGCAGCGGGAGCATGTCGTCGCCGGCCGTGACGCCCGGGAGCAAGGTCAGCGACATGGCCCCGAGCGTGAGCGTCGTAGCGGTCTTGAGAAACTCCCTTCGGGAGTTCTCGCTGGTCCGCTCGGCCTGCGCCGAGCCGCAGCCGCCCGTGCCACAGCCGCCGGACGAACAGCCCCCCGAGGCACAGCCTCCCGCAGCTGCGGCGCCGAGGGTGGGGAGAATCGGAAGCTCAAACAGGCTCATGGTGCGAATCCTGGCCTCGGGGCCGCCGTGGTGGCTCGATCAGGGGGCGGTGTCGTGACCGCCATGGCATTCGAAACAGGTTTCCTTCGAGAGCGGCTCGGAGGCCCCCTGCTCCTCGAGGTGGACGGCGACGTCGATCTTCTTGAAATCGGCCGGCATCCCCACCACCGCCTGATGGCACGACAAACACGTGGCCCGGTCCTTTGAGATGTAGAGATCGGTCTTTGTGAGGAAATCACCATCCCACTCGGCGGCCGGAGGGAGCGTGACCGTCGGATCCTCTGCCCCCCTTCTGGCGATTGACACGTGATCGACGGCGAGGCCGTGGCAGTGGGTGCACCCGACCGCCTCGTGCGACGTCCCGGCCCGCTCGTGCTCGACCGATTCATGGCAGGCATGGCAGGTGGCATCGGCCTGGAACAGGCTCGGCTGGGCGGCGATGTCATCGAGCGCCGATGCCCGGTAGGGGCCCTTCGTGCCGAAGTCGTCCGGTACCATCTCGCGCCGCACGGCCATGCCGACGAGCCCGACGGCAGCCAAGCAAGCGCCGAGTGCCCAGAGGTGTCTGGTGTCGTTGAACGAAGTCATCAAGGTTCCCTGCGTGGGGGCAACGCCCGTCATCCGGCCCCCGACCGAAAACACCATGATTCTATCCCGATCACTGGAACGCGGCAATCGGTTGGGGGCCGGTACCGTACGATAAGTCGGCCAGCCGAGCCGCCGATCGATTTCGATCGCCCTGTGTTCTGCGTCGTGTAAGGACGCCTCGCCTGTCGGCGCTGGCTGCCGGCAGGGTTCCGCAGGCGGGCCACGGCATGCGGGGAATGGCCACGTCGAGGAGATTCCGATGCGCTCGAAGACCTTCGGCTCTGGTTCTCCGTGGCGCGGCAGCCTGCGTTCCATCGCCGCGCCCCTCCTGCTCCTCCCGTTCCTCCTAACGCCGACGATCGTCCGCGCCCAGCCCGCCGCCGACTCCGCAGCACTGGGGGACGCCGACTCCCAAGCACCGGGGAACGCGATGATCGATGGCTGGCTCACCGCCCGCACGGCGCGGATCGAGCGCGCGATCGCCGCCGACCTCCGGCCACGCGACGCGACGCGGCAGGCGCAGCTCCGGGCCGAATACCTCTTCATGCTCGGGCTCGATCCGCTGCCGGCGCGGACGCCGCTCGGCGCGACCGTCACGGGCCGGCACGAGGGGGATGGCTTCGTCGTCGAGAATCTGCATTACCAGAGCATCCCCGGCCTGTACGTGACGGCGAACCTGTGGCGCCCTGCGGACTCCCCCCCCGGCACGCGGCATCCGGCCATCGTCTACGTCTGCGGCCACTCCGGCCGCGGCCGGAGTGGCAACAAGACCGCCTTCCAGGATCACGGCCTGTGGTTCGCCCGCCACGGCTACGTTTGCCTCGTCCTCGACACCCTCCAGCTCGGCGAGATCGCCGCCACCCACCATGGCACCTACCGCGAGGGGCGATGGTGGTGGCAGTCGCGCGGCTACACGCCGGCCGGCGTCGAATGCTGGAACGGGATCCGCGCTATCGATCTCCTCGCCGCACGGGCCGACGTCGACCGCGAGCGGATTGGCGTCACGGGGATCAGCGGCGGCGGCGCGACGACGTTGTGGATCGCCGCGGCCGACGAGCGGGTGAGGGCAGCGGTGCCGGTGAGCGGGATGGCCGATCTGACGGCCTACGTCGCCGACCGTTGCATCGACGGCCACTGCGACTGCATGTTTCTCGTCAACACCTTCCAATGGCCCTGGACCCGGATCGCTGCGCTGGTCGCCCCCCGGCCGCTCCTGTTTATCAACAGCGACGCCGACCCGATCTTCCCGATGAGCGCCAATCAACGGGTGGCCGCCACCCTCGAGCGGATCTACGCCCTCGAAGGGGCCGGCGACCGCTTCGACGCCCAGGTCAGTCTCGGTGGCCACGCCTACCGCTCCGACATCCGCGCCGGCGCCTACCGCTTCATGAACAGCTGGCTCCGGGATGATCCCCGCCCGGTGACCGACAGCGAGATCGACCTTGTCGACGAGCGCGGGGCCCCGCCCGGCCACCCGATCCCGCCGGAGCGTCTCCGTGTGTTTCGCGACGACGCCGCCATCCCGGCCGATCAGCTCAACACCACGATCGACGCGCACTTCGTCGCGCTGGGGCGCCCCGAGCCACCGCGCGCGGGGGATTTCGATCCCTGGCGGGTCCGGCTGCTCGACGAGCTGAAGCGAGTGACATTCCGCGACCTTGGCGACATGCCGGCGACGCCCGTCGTCGATCGCCCCGCCGTCGGGCCGTGGCGGATCGAGACCGAGCCCGGTTTGTTCGTCGAGCTTTTTCCCCCCCCGGCCGCGGTCCGCGCCGCCGCCCGCCGCCATCGCCTCGTCGTCGGCGGTGATCGCGCCGCTCCCCCCGGGGCCGGCGACGACGGCACGGCGCTGTGGCAGCTCGATCCGCGTGGTGTGGGAGCCGGCCGGTGGACGCGGCGCAATCCCCCCAACCATGTCGAGCGCTCGATGGCGCTCCTCGGCGATAGCGTCGCCGGCGGGCAGGTGCGTGACACGCTCGCCGCCGTGGCGGCGATCCGCGCGGCCGATCCCGCGGGCACGCCCCCGCGGCCGATCGAATTGGCCGGGTCAGGGGGCGCGGGGCTCGTGGCTGCCTATGCGGCGATCTTCTCGCCGCTGGTCGCCACGGTCGATCTCGACGCCCCGCCGCCGACCCACATGACCTCCGACGCCCCCGCCTTCCTCAACATCCTCCGCGTGGCCGACGTGCCGACGCTCCTCGGGCTCCTGGCACCGCGGCGACTCTCGATCCGCACGCCCGCTCCGCAGGCCTTCGCCGACACCGTCTCGCTCTATGCCGCGGCCGGCTCCGCCGATCGCCTCATCCTCTCCCCGCAAGACTGATCGCCCCCATGGCCGACATCGTGCTCGTCAATCCCCGTTTCGATCCCTCCTTCTGGGGCTTCGAGCATGCCCTCCCGGTGGTCGGCAAACGGGCCAACCTTCCCGTCGCCTGCCTGCCACTGCTGGCGGCCCTCACGCCGGAGGGCCACGACGTGACCCTCGTCGATGAGAACGTCGAGACGATCGACTTCGCGCGCCTCGCCCGGGCCGACATCGTCGGTCTCACCGGGATGAGCGTCCAGCAGGACCGGATGCGGGAAATCCTCCGCGAGCTCCGGGCCCGGGGCACGTTCTGCGTTGTCGGCGGACCGTGGGTGTCGGTGTCCGAGGAGGCCTTCGAGGGCCTCGTGGAGACGATCTTCGTCGGCGAGGCGGAGACGACCTGGCCCGAGTTCCTGGCCGACTGGGGGGCCGGACGGCACCGCCCCCGCTATGAGCAGGCGGAACGCACCGACATGACGCGCGTCCCGCTCCCCCGCCACGATCTCCTCAAAATGGATCGCTACCTCTTCGGGAGCGTGCAATTCTCTCGCGGCTGTCCGTTTCAGTGCGAGTTCTGTGACATCATCATCACCTTCGGCCGCCGACCACGCCTCAAGGGCACCCGGCAGGTCGTCGACGAGCTCGAGGCCCTGCGGCGCCAGTCGATGGGGCTCGTGTTCGTCGTTGACGACAACCTCATCGGCAACAAGGAGGCGATCAAGGAACATCTCCGGGCCATCGCCGCCTGGCAGCGGCAGCACGACTATCCGCTGATCTTGAGCACGGAGGCCTCGATCGATCTCGCCGACGACGAGGAGCTGATGCAGTTGATGACGGAGGCGAACTGCGTCAGCGTGTTCGTCGGCATCGAGACCCCGAACGAGGCCTCTCTGCGGGAGACAAAGAAACTCCAGAACCTCCGCGGCACGCGCTCGCTGGTTGAGAAGGTCCACGCCATCCAGGGAGCGGGCCTTGAGGTGTGGTGCGGCCTGATCGTCGGCTTTGATCACGACGACGCGGGGGTCTTCGAACTCCAGCACAGCTTCGTGGAGGCCGCGCGGATCTCCCACGCGATGATCGGGATGCTTGCTGCGATCCCGAAGACACCGCTCCACGCCCGGCTCGCGGCGGACGGGCGGCTCGACGAGGCAGGGGCCGCCGAGTTCGGCACGAACGTCATTCCTGCGGGGATTCCCCGGGCTTTTCTCCGCGACGGCTACCTCGCCCTCCTCGTCGGGCTCCATGAGCCGGAGAGCTGGTTCGACCGGCTCGACCGACTCTACCTCGAGGGTGGATTTCACTTCGCCCAGCCACGGGCAGCCCACCTCCGGCAGCGTCCGTGGCGGCGATGGTGGGCCGGGGCCGCCGATCTCGTCCGGGCGGCGGCGATCTTCCTCCGCCTCATGCTCCACGTCAGAGATCCGCTGCTCCGTCGTACCTACCGGCGCCGGATCCTCAACCTCGCCCGCCGCCGTCCGGAGCCGGCTGTGATCTTCGCCTACGCCGTGAAGTGCCTGTTCCACTACCACCAGCACACCTTCGCCCGGGAGATGGGCTCGGGCAAATCGCGGCTGGTCAACACGATCTGACGGGGCTGGTCAGCCGATCGACTTGGCGATGAGAAACGCCGCGGTGGCCGCCAGCCCGCCGACGAGGACCGTCTGCCAGGCGCTCCGCCAGGGGCGGCTAGTCGTGAACCGCCCCTTGACGTAGCCGAAGACGAGCAGTGCCAGGAGCGTCACCGCCACCGACCAGGCCAGCGCCACCGGCACCGACGACACGAGCGCATACGGGGAGAGGGGCACGAGCCCCCCGGCGACGTAGGCCCCCGCGATCGTCAGGGCACTGCGGGTGGCGCGGCGCGGATCGGGCTCCTCGAGACCGAGTTCGAAACGCATCATGAAGTCGACCCACCGCTGCTTGTCGGTGCGGATCGAGTTGGTGACCTTGTGCGCGTCCTCAGGCGTGAGGCCGTAGGTGCAAAGGACGTCCTCCACCTCCTGGGCCTCCCGCTCCGGGACCTTCTCAACCTCCCGCTCCTCGCGGACCCGCTCGGCGGCGTAGTGCTCCTGGTCGGTGCGCGCCGCTAGGTAGCCCCCCAGCCCCATGGCGATCGCCCCGGCCGCCACCTCGGCGAGCCCCGCGGTCATGATGATGCTGCTGGAATCCACCGCCCCCGACAGCCCTGCCGCGAGGGCAAACGGCACCGTCAAGCCGTCCGACATCCCGATCACGATGTCGCGGACCGACTCGGAATCCTCGAAATGCTCCTCGTGGTGCGGCGCATGACGATCGGGATGGTGGTGGAGGTGGGTGTCGAGTCGGTCGTGGCTCATGGATCGTTCCCGAGAGAGATGGCGGCGGGCGGAGCCCGCTCGAGGAGGGCAAACTCCGCTGCCAGCCCCGGCCCGAACGCCATCGCGAAGCAGCGCGTGGCGGTGGTCTGGGCCAGCAGGTCGCGGAGGATGAAAAGGATCGTGGCGCTCGACATGTTGCCATGGTCGGCGAGCACCGCTTGCGATGCCTGGAGGGCATCGGGAGGAAGGTCGAGCGCCACGCCGATCGCGTCGAGGATCCTAGGTCCGCCGGGGTGGACCGCCCAGGCCCCAACGTCGGCGATGCCGAGCCCTTCGGCGGCGAGGGCCCCCTCGACGAGCCCGCGGATCCCCCTCTCGAGGACGCCGGCCACGCGCGGCGAGAGGGTCATGCGGAAACCATGGTCGCCGATCGCCCAGCCCATGTCGTCGCGCGAATCGGGGAGGATCGACGACCACTGCCGCCGCACCTGCCACCCACCGTTGGCCTCCCCGCCGGTGGCCACTAGCGCCGCCGCGCCGTCGGCGAAGATCGCATTGGCAACGACGAAATCACCGCGCCGGCCATACTGGAAGTGGAGACTGCAAAGCTCGACGGCAACGACCACAACCACGCTCCGCGGATCGGCCGCGAAGGCACCGGCCACCCGCAGGCTGTTGAAGGCGCCGTGGCAGCCCATGAAACCGATGTGCGTCCGGGCGACGGTCGCGGGGAGCCCGACGTCGGCGACGATCTGGAGATCGACACCCGGATTGGCAAAGCCGGTGCAGGAGCAGGTGACCAGATGCGTCACCCGCCCCGCATCGATGCCGGAGAGAGCCAGGGCCCCGCGCGCGGCGGCCACGGCGAGCCCCCCGGCTTCTTTGGCATACCGCTCCATTCGTGCCGCGGTCGTCGGCCCCGCGTCGTCGCTCCCGTTCGCTGCCGGAAAGAAGTGCTGGACCGCGCCAGCCCCGTTCGGCGTCTCGAGGAGGACCGATCCGCGCGTCCGGATCCGGGTCTGCTGGTACATCGCCTCGAGCGACCGCTGCCGGCCGGGGGGCACGTTCCCGAACGACACGGCCAAGCTCGCGGCATCCCCCTGCGTGATCCGGTGCGGCGGCGTGGCGGACGCGATGGCGCGGATCGTGAAGCTCATGGAGCACCTCCCCGTGCCCCGGCCCCAACGACCAGCGGCACGATCCGCGCGGCGACGCCCGGCACGATCCGCGCCGAGGCCACCGCGGCGGTGACCAGTGCCGGGCTCCGCAGCCATGACACCACTCGCCGGCAGCGCGCATGGGGGGCGACGAAGTGCCGCTGGTGCGCTCCGGCATACACCTCGCCGACGCGGGCCCCGCCGGCCCCTTGGAGGATCGTGTCGGCTGCGAGCCGGGCGCTGGCCAGGGCCCAGCCGATCCCCTCGCCGGTGAACGGCTCGACATACGCGGCCGCATCACCGACCCGCAGAATCCGCCCTTGCCGCGAGGATGGCGGGGCGCGGCGCGTCAGCGGCGGGGTGGCCGTGAGCCGGGCGGCGCGGAGGCTGGCAACGAGCTCGTTGACACCGGCATCGGGACTGCAGTCGAAGAGGGCCAGCAGCGCGTCGACAGGCCCCCCTGCGGCGCGCACCGCGGCGCGATCGAGCGCCGCGGCGACGTCGATCCGGCCATCCTCGAGGCGGACCAGGCCGCAGTACCCGCGCAGCCCCACGCGCATCCGGAGCTCGCCGGGGGGAAGGTCGGAGGCGTCGGCCGGCAGGGTGGTGCCGACGCCGATCAGGCAGCGTGCGCTCCCGCCGGCGCCACTGGAGCACGGCTCGATACGGTCGTCGGCGTCGCCGCGGACACGGTTGACGAGCCCCGTCGCCAAGATCAGGCGCTGGGAGCGGATCATCACCACGGCACCGTCGGCGACACCCCGCAGCGACACAGCCACGGCCCCGTCGGCGGCCACCGTGGCGGCGACGACATCGACCCCCGGCAGCCATTCGACGCCGGCTGCGCATCCCGCCTCCACGATCGCCCGGTCGAGTCGCTCCCGCGAGATCACGACGCCGCCACGAAACGGGAGCCGGGCCGTCCATCCGCCGGAGGAGAGCGCGAGCGTCTTCAAGGGCTGGCCGGCGCCCGCGGCGATCGCTTCCAGGCCGAGGAGGGTCAGCTCCTTCAGTGCCGCCGGCGACAGGCAACACCCGCACACCTTGCCCCGGGGCAGGTTGGCACGGTCGATCAGGAGCACCCGCCCCCCTGTCCGCGCCAGTCGCAGGGCGGCGGCGGCACCGGCCGGCCCGGCCCCGACAACGACACATTCCCACGGGCCGGCCGCAGCGGCGAGCTCGATCGTTCCCGGCACGGTGATGAGGTCAGTTTTCATGGTTCCTTCCCAGCGGCGCGCCACACGATCACGACCCGCTCGGGCCAGACCCGGCGCACGGTCGCGTTCCCGAGACCGGCCGATGCCAACAGCGCGCGGTACTCCTTCACCGTCCGGGCCGCACGGACGGAGAGTGGCCCGTCGACCCGAGCCACGCGCGAGCGGGTCAGCACCATGGTAGCGACGTGGGCGAGGAGGAGGCCTGAGCGGCTGCGGATCAGATCGGAGACGACGATCCCGCACCGGGCCGCCGCCGCCATGACGAGAAGCAGCTGCCGCGCGGCGTCGTCATCGAGGTGGTGGAGGAAAAGCGAACTGACGGCCACGTCGCAGGGAGGGCAGCCGTCGACCGTGACATCGCGGCGGGCAAACGTCGCCGGGCTCCCGCGGCGGCCGGCGAGGGCCCGGGCACGCTCGAGCGCCCGCGGACTGATGTCGATACCGGTGACGGAGACCGTCCCCCACCGCGCTGATCCCTCCAGCCGCCGGGCCAGATCGATCGTTACGTCGCCGCCGCCGCTGGCGACATCGATCACTTCCAGCCCGGCCGCGGAATCCTGCTGCTTCCCCGCCAGTGCCACGATCCCCCCGGCGAGCCGCGCGGCGGTCAGGGAGAGGCTGTTGATCGTGCCAAGGGCGACAAGGGCCCGGAGGTGGTCAGACGCGGCCAGCGCCGGGTCGTCCATCAGTTCGGGCTCGCGGACTCGTGGGATCGAAAGGAAGGGCACAGAAAGACTCTGGGGAGGGGCACGCCGGTCGATCAGGGCAGGCACGATCGGTGCGGTCTACCTGCGGGTGAGACGGCTGGGCCTCGATGGCGAGCTAGGGGCGTAGAACGCCTGAAAGTCCAACGGGCCGAATCCGCAAGTATCAGACTGCTCCTCGACGAGGTGAGCGTCCGGATATGAACTTGGCAGCGTGTCGCATTGAATGAGCTTTCAAACCCAACCACTCGTTTCCCCTGCGTTCCTGTCACTTCACCGGTACGACCGAACTCTCAAGCTGTCGGCGTGAGGATGAGAACTACGCAAGATGACAGGATGGGTAAATCCATTGATGTTCTTCAATTATTTTGCTGTTTTTTTAGTTTTCGAGGCCGTCCCGTGGACCTGACCCTTTTTCCAACTTCAGGAGAGCCTCGGCAAATGCCTTGCCCATTTGAGCGAATATCTTTGCACTGCCCAAATAGTGATAGCCACCATTGGAAGAGCCTTTAAGAACCTCCCTGTCTTGAGGCGACAGGACTTCCTCCAAGGCGAGATCGAGCTTCTCCTGATCCGCTTTGGTGATACACTCCATCCGTAGATCTATTGCGGCATAATGCTCTGGGTAGTTAATGTCATATTGGTCATTGGCATAGGCCGCCAATACGTTCTTCCCCTTCTTCAGATATTGGATCTGTTCTTCCCCAAGGACAATGGAGCCGTACTGCGGCTTATCCTGCCACCAGATGTAGGTGTGTATCTTTTGTCCGTTCAAATAAACATGGAATCCTTGTCTCGCCAAAACCGCGATGCGATACGAATCGAAGTTCAGATCCTCGACTTCAAACGTTGTCCGCATCAGCAGGAATTCGCCCTCTCCCCAATTCGAGGGATGTTTGTCAAGGGTTATTCCGCTGTCTTTCCAGACGCCCTTTCCGATAGGTGCCTTGCCGGATGCCCATTGGCTGTCATCGAAGTCGGGCGCATACCAATTCTCCATTCCGGCTGGCAGCGTGATGTCGCGGAATCGCCTGCCGTCATATTTCTCCATCTTGTCCTTCTTCTCCGTGGCATCGACCGTAGCGAAGCGCCAGATACGGTCCTCCGGCCGAGGATTGCCAACGGACTTCCAGTAATTCTCCCATTTCCAGGACTTGTCGATGGTGCCATCGTTTTTCAATAGGTGGGCCGTCCCGATAATATTGTTATATTTCCCCTGCTTTGGTTGTGCAGCGGCAATGGCATCATCCCAGAACGCCGCGGTCTCAACCGCAATCACATTGCCCTTGAACTCGGGCAGGTCAGCCGGTGCGGCCATGGCGTTGCGAAAATTCACATTTTTGCTCTCACCGTCGACTCCCAGCACGCCGATCACAAATGGCATCTTCGGGGCTGACAGGTCTTCGCGAACATCGCGAATGAAGTGCGCCAGCAGGCGCGAGTATTCGTCGTATTTTCCCGGCTGATCGGATCCGGGATACGTAGTCCCGTCAACCAGATCGTTAAAACCCTGAAGCCACACAAACCCAGCCACTTCATAGCCAGCCTGTTCGTCATACTCCGGGCAGACCCGCTTGGGATCTGCCAGCACCTTTTTCACATGCTCAATCATCATTCGGTAAAACACACCCGAGGCGGCATCCTTGTCATCCTGCCATTTTTTCCGGTCTTCAGCTTTAGGAATCCCGTGGGCACCCTGGGGATGCTTGTCCCACAATTCCTGGATCTCCTTGGGGAGCTTGTATTGGCCCGCACTGGGCGGGCGGAATTCGGTGTTGAGTGACCTGCCACCCCAGGCGGTCTTGATAATCAGGATCGGCTCCTTCAGCGATTTCTCCATAGAGATGCCGAAGGTGAACTCCGGACCGATCTTGCCGCCATCCTTGGTCGGTCGATCTCCTCGTGCCCCAAAGCCGGCCGTCACTTTCCCCACACACTCGCCATTGGCACTGCCATCATAGGGACCGGTCAAATACGACATCCAGACTCTGTCACATACCCGGGGGGTTCCATCGGGATTGCGCATCTCCTTGAGCATGGGCGCCGTCAGGGGATCCTTGCCGATATAGTCGAAAGTACGTATCTCCGCATGCCCCTCCATGTTCGACTGCCCGGCGAGGATGAAGACCTTGAGGGGTTTCGCTTCCACGCTGGTGGCGGCAGCAAGTGTCGCAGTGAGGAATGTGGCAATGTATTTCATGATGGCGTACCTGACAGTGTTCTGTTTCATCGTTGCTGCTTGTTTGTGTTTTCTTTGCTCGGCAGTTCGGATTGTCACTTGGAACTCTTGTCCTCTTTGAGTCGGACAAGTTCCGGAGATTCCGTCGAGGCTTCGATCGCGGTGATCGTTTCGCGGACGCTCTCGCCCTTGATGCGCATCAGATGCGGTGGAAAGTCTTTCTCATCATTCTCAAAGTAGTTCGCAATCGTGGTCAGTTCCGGAATGACTGCCTTGGCGTGGGTGCCATAGGTGAGAAGGATCTTCATCAGCTCAGGGGTTCGATTTTGACTTTCCCAGGGATTCTGATCTCGGGTGTAGATCACCAGAGCATGCATGCCTTCCTCAATGTGGTACTGCGACAACAGACGCAGGCCTTCCACACGAATCCCATCGGCGAACATCTCGCCGCTAGGCGCGGGCTGGACGATCGCCTCGTGAATGGCAGGCAGCAGAGGCTTAATTTCTTCGAGCGAGAGATGGCGATAGACCGTCCCAATGCTGCCGCGAGCACGACCGTCTTCATTCTTCAGCCCGGCCCGCACGGCCTTGTAGAGCCTGGGGCGATCCACGCCTTCCAGTGAGCGGCCGAGCAAACCGTCATTGTCGAACAGCGCAAACGAAAGATAGCGCTGCTGCATGCCGCGCGGGTCGTTCTTCACATCCACTCGAGCCAGCAATTCGAGCAGTTGTGGCACCGCCTTCGTGGCCGGCTCGCCGATGGCCGCCAGCGCTTCAGCCGCTTTGATACGGAGCCAGATGTCTTGGTGTGATAGCGTCTTCTGCAGGGCATCCACGGCAGGGGCCCCACGTCCGCGGAGAAAGATCAAACCCTGACAGGCGCCATAGCGAGCATCGAGGCTGGGAGAGTCGAGCATCTCAACCAAAGGTGTTACGGGAGCGCTCTGGCGGCGCCCCAGCGCCATAGCCGCTCGCTCGCGCACGACGGGCGACCAATTGCCAAGGCGCTCGAGGATCTGTTCGTCGCTGAGCGCATCATAGAAGCTGTGGCGGTCTTTGTTGTTCCAGCCACGCCCGTCAACGATCAGTGATTGAGCTGCGGCGGCATCGAGTGGGGGTATTGAACGAGCCTTTTTACCAGTCAGATAGAGCTTCTTCAGCGGCATGGCGTAGGCCAGCAGATAGCCGCCGGTGCAATCCCATCCCGCGTAGCTGTCTTCTTCAGCTTCTGGCGGCCCTTGATGCAGAAACTTTCCGTCTACGCCGCGGGCCAGGTCGAAATACCAACTCCCAAACTCACTCATCCATGCGGCGGTCGCATTCGAGCCCGATTGCGCGACGCCTGGCATAGCCCAAAGCATGTTGAAGAAATTGCCGGTGTGACCCGTGTCCCGTTCTGCTCCGTGAGAGGCGAGGCTCATGCGTGAGAAGAACTCCGCGCCTTTGGATTCACCGAGCAAGTTAAATAGCACAGCGGCCATTCCGCACTTGCCGTTGTCCTCGTGGTTCTCGATCCAGGGATGATGGTCGCCGTAGGGAATCGCGCCTTTGCCGATATAAAAGCGGAGCAGTTTGGCACTGCGTTCGATCGCCAGATCCAAGGCCGGGTCTGTCACGCCCGCCTCACGTGCCATCACCAGCGAGATCGTCAAAGGCAAACCGGGGGAGTTCATCATTCCGTAGCCGCCCAGCCGTCCGTCGGGCCGAGCGAACGTATGGCCCCACGAGCCGACCGCGCTTTGACCATGAGCGGCTTCGAGCGCGAGTCGCGTCAAGCCCGGCATGACCGAATCATCGCCCGTTTCGATCTTGTATTCGGCCAGAAACATCATGACGTAGCCGTAGTACCACGTTGCCATCCCTTTGGTGTTGTAGTTTGCCGCCCACTCAGATTCCTTCTTGATCAGCGGAAGGTAGCTCGGATCGTCGCTGGCTAACAGCGCGAGTGCATTGAGCGATCTTGGAATGGGATCCAGCTCACTTGTATAGGAAGGTTGCGCCATTCGCTTGGCGAGATTCTTGCACCCTTGTTCAAGAATTAGTTTGGATTTCGGGCAATCATAGGGCGCTGTATCGCTATAACTTCCGAGCACAGGCAGCTTCACCTCGACTTCCACCGATTCGCCTGCGCGGAACCGAGTCAGGCTGAGATTGCCTTGGCCGGCTTCCGATTCGGCCAGGGTCAGTGCCTTGCCGATTTCGGTGCGCGGGTCAGAGGAAAAAGGCTTGCCGCCAACGCCGATTATCATATCGCCAATCGCGAGAACGCCGTCAGCAGGAGAGCCCTCCTCCACCTTCGTGATCCTGATCTCGCGGGCATCAGAGGTGACCAGTTTGTCACAATGCATCCAGCCCCGCAGGCCCGTGGCACCGAGATTCCAGTCGTGCTTCGCCCCTACGGCAGAGCTTGAGCCATGGGCTGCGAACACGGCGGTGAGTGCGAGGATGACGAGTCTGTTTTTCATGCTGATTGATTCTCCATGGTCGAAAGGATACGGCGGTCAACGGTCCTTCCGCAACCGGTCGACGGCCGGTGAGGTGCGTGAGGGCCTCGCTGGGCGGCTGCCGAGCGGTTTTTGCGGGGAGTTCCCCGGCCCCGGCATCCCCTCGGAAGCGTCGGTGTTTCACCCTCGCCGCCGACTATCCCCGCAGCCGGGCATCAGCCGGCTCGTCGCCACGGCCTCACGGCGAGTGGAGGTTGATCGCGGGCAGCTCGGCCCCGCAATAGCGATGCCGGTGCTTTCGCGGCGGCTGGATGAGATCCGCGAGTCTGTCTAAGAACTCAACCGCTGAGATCTCCACGACGCCGCTTGCGCCTGGCTGCGGGGACTTTCGCTTTCGGCCGATGTTGACGCGGTTGGGAGCCTTGTGTCGAGGGAGCTGATATTGGAAGTAGGCAATGCGATCGCTGGCACGAGAACGCGCCGACGAAGATTCGAGCGCTCGGCATCGCAGAGCACGGACGAACCAAAAGCAGGTCAACCCGCACGGGGGCTAGCCGCGGAACTCCTCTAAGAACCCTTCCTCCTGGCTTCAGTGATCAACTTGCGGGCATCCACAGAGGCCCGCCAAGTCTCGAGCTGTTCGATGTCGTCGCGGAGTTCGTCGGGATGCGGAGTCGGGAGGTGAGCGGCCATCGCCGGATCATGACCGGAGAACTTCGAACTTTTGGTCATACCGAAATATACCGAATCGTAGTCCCCGTCCTCGACAACAACGCCCCTGAGTCGATTGGTCGAGACGCCTTCTCCGAATCGCGTGACTGTTCCTTGCAGAAGCACCTCCTCAACACCGCGCTCCCATGCCATTCGCAAATGTGAATAGGCCTCGCGGCTCAGCCGGGTTGCCTCGGCCTCGGCCCCGGTGGCGTGGGCCTTGCTCATTCTGTCGTGCTTTTGCCGCAAGTCCTTCACTCGCTGCTTCGTGGTCAACGTGTCAAAGGGCAGGCGATCGGCTTGGACGCCAAAGCCCGCCGGCCCACGCCCCAGGCATTGGATCACAACGGTCGCATGTGCCAAAGCCGCCTGCTGCTGGACAATGCACAGAAAGTAAATATCGTGTGTAAAAACGATTACTTGGCGATGTTCGGCCTCTTCGACCAAGCGGCTCGCGACGCGCCACCGGCGGCGATGATCGAGTGACGAGACGGGGTCGTCGAACACGATACCGCCCAACCCCTTGCCGAGCTTTACCTCCGCCAGGAACGACGCGATTGCGATGGCGCGCTGCTCGCCCTCGCTGAGTATGGCCGACGGAGTTCCGCCGCCGGGAAGCTGCAATCGAAGCTTGTATCGCGTCTTGCCTTTGGGCGACTCTGGCTTCATCGCCACTTGCAGCTCATGGACGTTCAAAGCGCGGAGCTCGGCGTTGAGGGCGTCCACGACTTCTTGAGTCGCCATCTTCTCCGAAAGGTCGGTCGACTTCCGTGAGATGCCGGTGACGGAGATGCTGTCGATGCAAGCACTTAGCTTCGAGTTATGGACGAGCTTGTCGAGAGCTTTGATTGCGCTGGCCTTAATCGCGACTAGTTTAACTCGCGCATCGAGTTCGGCTTGCTCATGGACCATCTCGGTGCGCGCCTTGACGTTCATGGTTTCCTCGAGTGTCTTGGCCTCCGTTTCTAGCGCCATCTTCTTGTCGAACAGCATGCCGATGGGATTGGCAGGGAAAGCCGCGATCAATTCCCATGCGATCTCTCCCCCCGACGCCTGCATGGCGGCAGTCCGACGATCCTGCAACGCCTTCTGGAACGCCGAGAAACCGCTGAAGGTGTCAGGGAACGTATCTTGCAATTCCAGGCCCAGCGCCTCGTCGACCGCAAGATCCAGCGCCGCGTGCTCGATTGCGCGGTAGGCCGCAGTGGCTGTGGCCTTCGCCGCCTTCGCCGCCTTTTCGGCTTCCTGCTGGATGAAAGTGTCGAAGGCAATCAGTTTGGCGACGCCGTCGTCACCGAGGGTCTTCTGGCAC
>SIAG01000027.1 GCA_009691925.1 Planctomycetaceae bacterium | reverse complement strand
GAACCACGGATGTACTACTTCGCCTACGGTTTCAAAAAGCCGATCGCCCCGCTCCTCGCCCTCCAAGTGGCGCAGCAGGCGATGGTCAGCGCGGGCTTCACCGTCTTCGATCCGGTCGCCCCGGGAAAGGTCACCCTCGGCGGTACGCAGACACAGGCCGGGGTGATGGTGACGGTCGTGGCAATGGACTGCGAAGGAGGAGCCGCCGTCGTCGTCAACGGCTTCTGCGCCAGTGACCTCGCCGTCGACTCCGCCCGGAGCTTCGCCGAGAACATCGCCGGAGCCGTCAACTACGCCTGACTGCCGGTGGCGAGTTTCGCACCGGTCTTCCAGCCGGAGGCATCACGCTCAACCGCGTGGTAGAGCGTGTCGCGCTCGACAGGGTCGCGGCCCGCTTCACGGATAAGCCGCTGGATTTGCTCCACCGAGAGGATCTCCGGAGTCGTCGCGCCGGCGTCGTGATAGATCAGTTCGTGGCGGACCGTGCCGTCGAGGTCGTCGGCGCCGTAGGCCAGCGAGGCCTGCGCCGTGCCGATCCCCAGCATGATCCAGTAGGCCTTGATGTGGTCGAAGTTGTCGAGGACGAGCCTGGAGACCGCCATCGTCCGCAGGCTCATCGTTGCCGAGGGCTTGGAGAGGTGGGAGAGACGGGTGTTTTCCGGATGGAAGGCCAGAGGGATGAAGGTCTGGAAGCCGCCGGTCTCATCCTGAAGCTGACGAAGGCGGAGAAGATGATCGGTGCGGTGGAAGGCATTTTCAATGTGGCCATAGAGCATCGTGGCGTTGCTCCTTAAGCCGAGCTCGTGGGCCATGCGATGGACGGCAAACCACTCTCGCGTGTCGGCCTTGTGCTCGCAGATCTTATCGCGCACTTCGGGGTGGAAGATCTCAGCGCCGCCGCCGGGGAGGCTGCCGAGGCCAGCGTCTTTGAGCTCCACGAGGATGTCCCGCAAAGAGCGCTTCGTGAGGTGCTGAAACCAGTTGATCTCCACTGGCGTCCAGGCCTTGAGGTGGAGCGACGGATAGTGGTCGTGGAGGAGACGGACGATGTTCAGATACCAGTCGTAGCCTTTTTGGTGGTGGAGCCCGCCGACGATGTGCATCTCGGTGCTGCCGGCGTCGACCGCTTCTTTGCCGCGGGCGAGGATCTGCTCGGCCTCCATCACATAGCCGCGGGCGTCGCGGAGATCGGCCCGGAAGGCGCAGAACGTGCAGCGGTAAACGCAGACATTCGTGGGGTTGAGATGGGTGTTGATGTTGTAATAGCCGGCGTTGCCGTTTTTCCGCTCGCGGACGAGATTCGCAAGTTCACCGAGCTCGTGGAGATCGACCCGCTCGTCCCACAGCATCTCCGCCTCGGTAGCGTCGAGGCGTTGCCCGGCCTCGACCTTCTCGCGCACCCGATCGAGGGAAGGAACGGCGGCACGGATCATGGGGGCTTCTCCGATGAGGCGGATGCTGCGGGCAAAGCTGAATCCCGGCAGTGCCCAGCTAACCGCATTCGGCCCGGTTCGGCAACACCCACTTTACCGAGGGTGATATCGGACCTGAAAAGTCGGGTTCGCGGGCCGAGCACCCCCCTCCGACGGGCGGGGCTCGGCAGCCGGGAGACTGCCGGGGTAAAGTGACAGCCTCTTCCCAGGACGTCTCCCGCCCTGCCGCCTTTCCTCGCTTCTCCCCCCCACGGCGTCCCCTCGTGCCGGCCGCGTTTGACATCATCGGCGACGTCCATGGCTGCGACGCCGAACTGGTCGCCCTCATGGCGCGCCTAGGACATCCGATCGACCCGGCCCTGCCGCATCCGGAGGGGCGGAGGCTCGTGTTCGTGGGGGATCTCGTCGACCGGGGGCCGGCCACGCCGGCGGTCGTCATCCGCGTCAAGCGGCTGGCCGAGGCGGGGCGGGGCATGTGTGTCGCCGGCAATCACGACATCCGTCTCGCCGAGGCCCTCCGCGGAGAGCCGGTGGAGCCGGGGCATGGGCTCGAAGGGTCACTCGGGCAACTTGCTGCCGAATCGGCCGAGGTCTGGGAAGAGGTGGCAACGTTCCTCGCCAGGCTCCCGGGGCATCTTGTCCTCGATGACGGTCGGCTCGTCGTCGCCCACGCGGGCCTCGAGGAGATCCATCACGGCAGTGACGCAAGCGCCGCCCGCGAGGCGGCGATCCATGGCGCCTACACCGGCGATTTCGACGACCGGGCGATGCCGGTCCGCGACGACTGGGCGAGTCGCTATTGCGGCGCCGCGGCCGTCGTTCAGGGGCACACGCCGGTCGCCGAAGCGGAATGGCTTAACAACACGATCTGCATCGACACCGGCTGTGTCTACGGCGACCGGCTCACGGCCCTCCGCTGGCCCAAGCGCGAGCTCGTGTCGGTGCCAGCGATGGCGTGCCATGCCCGCTCGGCCCGCGGGCCGCTGCCGCCGCGCCGGCTCTCACCGCGCCCCGTCTCCCGCCCCGCACCACCGCTCCCGACGGCAGCCGACGCGCTGGCCACACTCCGCCATTCCGCTGCCAGCGAAATGGCCCGCCTCGGAGGCACCGTCGCGGAGGATCCCCCCGCGCTCGACCCGTGGGTGATCCATCTCCCACCGACGATGTCTCCTTGCGATCCGTCGCAGCACGGCGACGGCCTGGAGCATCCCCTCGGCGCCTTCGCCCACTACGCCGCGGCCGGACTGCGACAGGTGATCTGCGAAGAGAAACAGACCGGCCAACGGGGCGTGGCGGTGGTCTGCCGCGACGTGGCCACGGCGGCCCGGCGATTCGGTGTCGGCGACGGCACGGCTGGCGCCATCCATTCGCGCACCGGACACCGCTGCCTCGCCGCGATCGATGAAGCGTCGCTCGTCGGGGCGATCCGCACGGCGGCCGATGCGGCCGGGCTGTGGACATCCCTCGACACCGACTGGCTCTGTCTCGACGGGGAGCTTATCGGTCTGGCCGATGCCGGCACCGATCGCTCGACGCCGCGGTTTGTCTTCTTCCATCTTGTCGCTGCCGAGGGGCGGACGTTCTTCGGCCGGAAGCATGTCTGGCACCTCGACACGCTCCGCCGCCTCTGTGCCGCCCGGGCCGACGGAGGCTCCCTTGGCGTCACGTCGCACCGGGTCATCGATCTCACCCGCCCCATAGACGTCGCCGCGGCGATCGCCTGGTGGCATGCGCTCACGGCCGCCGGTGCCGAGGGGATCGTCGTCAAGCCGCTCACGCTCGCCGGCGGCGGGCTCGACGGGCCGGTCCAGCCGGCGCTCAAGGTGCGCGGCGCAGACTGGCTCCGCCGCGTCTATGGAAAAGACTACCGCGAGCCGGCGAGTCTCGGGGCACTCCGCGACCGCAGTCTGGCGACGAAGCGGGCCCGGGCGCTGGGCCAGTTCGCGATCGGGATCGAGGCGCTCGAGCGGTTTGTGGCCGGAGAGCGGCGGGAACACGCCGCTGCCTGCCTCGCGGCCCACGGCGCGTGGGTGCCAGCGGAGGATGACGGCGGCTAGAGCCGATCCTCGTCAGACCGCGCCATCCATGGCGATCGCCGCCAACAGCAACAGGCCGATGGCGGCATTGGCGGTGAAGAAGGCCTGATTGACGCGGGAGAGATCGTCTGGACGGACGAGCGAATGCTCCCAGACGAGGAGCGCCGCGATCACGACGAGCGTCCCCCAATAGATCACTCCGAGTTGCGGCACGACCAGCGGCAGCGTCGCAAGGACCGCGAGCGTGACGACATGGAGGCCCGCGGCGAGCGTCAGGGCCCGCGGCACGCCGAGCCGGGCCGGGATGCTGTGGAGACCTTGGTTCACGTCGAAAACGGCGTCCTGGCAGGCATAGATGATGTCGAATCCCGCCACCCACGTTGTCACGGCCAGCCCCAAAATGAGCGCCGGCAGACCATCGGCGGGATTGGCAAGCAGCGCCTCGCCCCGGAGCGCGATCCACGCCGCCACCGGTGCCATTCCCAGTGCCGCCCCGAGCCACCCATGGGCGAGCATCGTGAACCGTTTGGCATAGCTGTAGCCCAGCAGCCAGGCGAGGACCGGCACCGACAGGACCAGCGGCAGCCAATTGGGGAGAAAGAGGAGCGTGGCGACGATAAACGCCCCGCACGACGCCACAACGAGGCCCAACACCTCGCCGACCCCAAGATCGCCGCGCGGCAGATGGCGCGTCGCCGTCCGCGGATTGGCCGCGTCAAACGATCGATCGACGAGCCGGTTGAAGGCCATCGCCGCCGTTCGCGCCGTCACCATGCAGAGGACGACACCGAGCCCCCGCCGCCACCAATCGGCCGGTGACGTCGCCGCGCCAGCGGGCGCCTGGAAGGCGAGAATCGCCGCCATGAGGGCGAAGGGGAGGGCGAAGATCGTGTGGCTGAAGCGGACAAGCTCCAGATAGCTGCGGAGCGTGGCGGCCATCTCACTCGCTCCCCCAGCGGCGAACGAGCGTGTTGGCCACACCGATCTGGTCGCAGATCCGGGCGACGACAAAGTCAACGAGATCGGCGACCGAGCGGGCGCCGGCGTAGAAACCCGGTGAAGCCGGGAGGACCACCGCTCCCGCCTCGTGGATCGCGACCATGTTCTTCATCTGCGGCAGCGAGAGGGGCGTCTCGCGCGGCACGACGACGAGCTTCCGCCGCTCCTTGAGATGGACCTCGGCCGCCCGGTGGATGAGATTGCCCCCCTGCGAATGGGCCACCGCCGAGAGCGTTCCACCGCTGCAGGGGCAGATCACCATCGCTGCGGTGAGAAACGATCCACTGGCGATCGGCGCCATGAGATCGCGGTGGTGCCAGACATGGAGCCGGTCGAGGGCTCCGGCCGGGAGCCGCTCGAAGGCCGCGCCGAGAAGGATGGCAGGATCGGGCCGCTCGAGGTCGAGAGGCCGGCCGATCTCCTGGAAGAACACCGTCTGGCCGGCATTGCTGATCGACAGATGCACCTCCCGACCGGCGGCGAGGAGGACCTCGAGGAGCCGCACGGCGTAGGGGGCGCCTGATGCGCCGGTGATCGCCAGGACGAGCGGCAGATAGGGGGAAGGATCCACGTTAGCCATTCTTCGGGACTGGGGACGTCACTGGCCCTGTAGAGCGCGTAGCGAGTGTGAGCGTGGCGATCCCGAAGGTCAGCGGGTGTTGTTCGATAGCGGTGAAGCCGACCGAGCGCACCAGCGCCGCCAGCCGCTCCCCCGACGGAAAATCCTCGACGCTCTGGTTGAGGTAGGTGTAGGCGTCGGAGGCGTTGCGGGCCACGGCGTTGCCAAGGCGGGGGAGGACGTTGCGGAAATACCACAGATAGCCAGAGCGAACGATGCGGTTGGCCGGCAAGGAAAACTCGAGGATCGCGAGGATTCCGCCGGGGCGGCAGACGCGCGCCATCTCGGAGAGCCCGCGCCGGGTGTCGGCGATGTTCCGCAGACCGAAAGCGACGGTGACGAGATCGAAGTCGGCGGCAGGGAAGGGGAGGGCCATCGCGTCGGCCTCGATCCACTCGATCTGCGGATGTCGCGCTGCGGCCTTGTCGCGGCCGCGGTCAAGCATCGGCCGGCAGAAGTCGCTGGCGACAATCCTGGGCACGAGCCCCTGGGCCGCCGCGGGGGCGGCCGCCCGGTCGGCATACGCGATCGCCAAGTCGCCGGTGCCGGTGCAGACGTCGAGCATCGAGCCTCCCAAAGGGGGCGGCGCGAGGCGGACGGTGACATGCCGCCACCACAGGTCGATGCCGCCAGAGAGGATCCGGTTGACGAGGTCGTAGCGCGGGGCAATCTCCGCGAACATGCCACGGACCTTGTCGCCACTTTTGTCGACGCCCGAGCGATCCGTGCCGCGCGAAGTGGCTTGGCCGGTAGGCGGGCTGGGCTCTATGGTGGCAGCGGGTGTCATGCGTGGGTCCGGTGGCGACTGGTGCCCGAACAAGCGTGGAGGCCGGCAATCCGGCTGGTGGAAAACCGAGGAGGCTCCATGGACCGGACCCAGTGGCACTGCCACGACTGTTTTCATGGTATGCAAGAATCAGACACCGCGGGAGGGATCGTCGTCGTCATCGACGTCCTCCGGGCCTCGACGACGATCATCACCGCCCTGGCCAACGGGGCGATCGGGGTCCGCCCCGAGCTTTCCCCCGACGCGGCCCGGAAGGCCGCAGGGGCCGCTTCGAGTCACGGGAATTGCCTCCTCGGGGGAGAGCGTGGGGGCCTGAAAATCGACGGCTTCGATCTCGGCAACGCCCCGCGGGACTACAGCCGCCAGGCGGTCGCCGGCCGACGGATCGTGACCACGACGACCAACGGCACCGCCGCCGTCGCCGCCTGCCCACGGGCCGAGGCGATCCTCGTCGGAGCCCTCGTTAACCGCCGCGCCGTGGCGGCCCGGAGCCTGGAGCTTGCGCTCGCAGGGGGCGGGCCACCCCGACCGATCCATCTCGTCTGCGCTGGCACCGACGGCGCGGTGACCGAAGAGGACATCCTCGCGGCCGGGGCGATCCTCGACGCCGTCGGGGCGACGCGGCTCGACGCTGCCGCCGCCGCCGCCCGCGAGCGCTTCCGGGAGACGATCCGAGGCGCGACCGACCCGCGGATCCTCGTCGCCGCGGCGCTGGCCGATTCCCGCGGCGGGAGAAACCTCCTCGCCATCGGTATGGAGGCCGACATCGGCGACGCGGCCGCGATCGACACGATCCCGGTCGTCCCCCGCCTCGACCGCAGCACCGGTTGGTTCCACGTCGATCGCTGAAGGCCGGCGATCGCTGGCCGCCCCCCCGGCTGCCATGGACCCCTTCCCGGCCTCGCCATTACACTGCCGGCCCGCTTTCCCCCCGCCCCGATCCGCCAGGATTTTCATGGACAAGCCCACCGACCAGTCGCGGATGGACAAGATCGTGTCGCTGGCCAAGCGCCGCGGTTTCATCTTCCAATCGAGCGAGATCTACGGCGGCTTGAACGGATTCTGGGATTACGGTCCCCTCGGCGTGGCGCTCAAGCGAAATCTCAAGGATGCCTGGTGGCACGACATGGTCGCCGGCCACGACGAACTGGCCACGCCTCCGGGCGCCCCGCAGCCCTACGAGATGGCCGGGCTCGATTGCACGATCATCATGCACCCGCAGGTCTGGAAGTGCTCCGGCCACTTCGACCTCTTCCACGACTGGATGATCGACTGCCGGGAGTCGAAGAAGCGCTACCGCTTCGATCACCTCCACGGCCGCTGGGCCTCCCACCGCGGCAAGAAGCTGTTTGTCGTCACCGATCAATCGGGAGACGACGCCCTGCCGCACACCGTGACCCGGGCCCTGAAGGGGTTTGGTGTCCGCGCGAGCAAGGTCGAGGAGATCGAATGGCTCTCGGGGCTCGAGTCGCTCGCCACGACGGTCCATGCCCAGATGGTGACCCTCGCAGACGCCCTCGGCCCCGATGCGGGCGAGCCAGGCACACTGACTCAGCCGCGCGAGTTCAACCTCATGTTCGAGACCCGGATCGGCGCCGTTGCCGGCGACGACGACGACCGGGCCTTCCTTCGGCCGGAGACGGCCCAGGGAATCTTCATGAACTTCAAAAACGTCGTCGATACCTCGCGCGTGAAAGTCCCCTTCGGCATCGGCCAGATCGGCAAGAGCTTCCGCAACGAGATCACGCCGCGCAACTTCACCTTCCGCTCGCGCGAGTTCGAGCAGATGGAGATCGAGTTCTTCTGCAAGCCGTCGGAATCGGCCGACTGGTACCGCTACTGGCGCGACCGGCGGTGGCGGTGGTATCTGTCCCTCGGGCTCACCGAAGGGAAGCTCCAGCTCCGCGAGCACCATCCCGACGAGCTCTCTCACTATTCCGTCGGCACCGCCGACATCGAATATGCTTTCCCGTTCCTCGCGCCGGGGGAGTTCGGCGAGCTCGAAGGGATTGCCCACCGCGGCGATTTCGACCTCCGCAGCCACATGGAGGGGAAGCTCGTCCGCCAAGATGGCCAACTCGTCGTCGAGCAGGGGCCCGACGGCAAGCCGCGTCACCGGGGGAGCGGCAAGGATCTCTCCTACTTCGACGAGATCTCCCGCGAGCGCTTCGTGCCGCATGTGATCGAGCCCTCGGCCGGGGCCGATCGGGCTGTGCTCGCCTTCCTCTGCGACGCCTACCACGAGGACGAGGTGCCCGACGAGGATGGTAAGCCGCGCAGCCGCACCGTTCTCAAGCTCCATCCGCGTCTGGCGCCTGTCAAAGTCGCGGTGCTACCGCTGGTGAAGAAAGACGGCATGCCGGAGATCGCAATCGATCTTTACCGCAAGCTCAAGGTCCACATGCCCGCCTACTACGACGAAAAGGGCTCGGTCGGCCGGCGCTATGCCCGGCAGGACGAAGCGGGGACGCCGTGGTGCCTGACGATCGACGGCCGGACGCTCACCGACGGCACCGTCACCCTCCGCGACCGCGACTCCCTCACCCAGGACCGTGTCGCGGTGGCCGAGGTCGTCGACATGCTCCGGGACAGGCTGCGATGACCGCACCCTCCAAGCCCGGGCTGCCGATCGCAGCGATCCCCGCCCTCGGCACCGTCTGTTCGCTTCAGGGCGAGCTGGCCACAATCCTCGCCGATTACGCCGCCGGCCACTGCGACGCCGTCGATCTGTGGCTCGGCCACGCCGAGCGCGTCCTCGAGACGGGCTCCCCAGAATCTCTGCGGGATCTCGTCGCTACGTCGGGGGTCAAGGCCGTCGCCGCGAGCTATCAAGGAGGCCTGCTGACTGCCGACGGCGCGGCGGGCGAAGCCCACTGGACGCTCTTCCGGCACCGGCTCGAGCTCTGCCACGGGCTTTTCATCCCGGTCCTCGTGGTCGCTGGCGATGCGTTCGCGCCGCTCTCGACGACCGACCTGGGCGCCATGGCGGCAAACCTCGCTACGGCCGCCGAGCTGGCGGGGGAGGCGGGAGTGAAGCTGGCGCTGGAGTTCGATGCCCGGGCAAGCTTCCCCAACAATCTCCAGTCGGCGGTGGCCCTTGTCGACCAGGTGGGGCATCCGGCCCTCGGCCTGTGTCTCGACTGGCACCACTTCACGATGGGGCCGAGCAAGGAAGCCGATCTCGGCCTCCTCTCGGCCGCCAACCTCTTTCATGTCCAACTCTCCGACGTCGCCGATGTCCCGCGCGAGATGGCCAGCGACGCCGAGCGGATCCTCCCCGGCGAGGGTTCCTCGTCGCCGCAGCCCCTCCTCGCCCGGCTGGCCGACATCGGCTACGGAGGCGCCGTGAGCGTGGAGCTGTTGAACCCCGCCCTCTGGCACGTGCCGCCGCGGCAGTTCGGCGAGGTGGCGATGACGGCTCTGCGCCGGCTGCTGGGGCAGGCTGACATGGGAAGCAGCGCGGAACACTGACGATTCCTCGCTTCCGCAGGAGGGATCCGTAGAATGAATGGACTGTTTCAGTCGCTGCGATCACTCGTCGCTGCGATCACCCTGGCAGCGGAGCTTTCCATGCCCCGTTCCGTCGCACGTCGCCTCCTGTTCGGTCTCCTTGTGGTCGCCGCGTGTGCCTTCGGCACCGCGCCGCGGGAAGCCCGGGCGTTTCATGGCCATCACGGTGGCTGCCACGGTGGCTTTGGATTCGGCCACGGAGGCTTGGGCCAGTGCGGCTTGGGAGGCTGGCGGGGCGGCGGCCTCGGCTGTGGTGGGAGCTGGGGTGGCTATGGCTGGGGCGTGCCCTGTTGGCCGGTGATCGGCAACGTCTCCTACGGCACCGGCTTCGCCGTCGGTGGCACGCGATTCTGGTCGGGCACGACGGTCTTCGGTGTCCCCGCCTTTGGCGGCTGGGGCGGCTGTGGCCCAGTCTGGGGTGCTCCGGCTTGGGGCGGCTGCGGCCCGGCTTGGTGTGCTCCGGTGTGGGGCGGTGGCTGGGGTGGTGCGCCATTCGGAGGCGTCGGGGCCTGGTACGGCGGCTGGAACCGTGGCCCGGCATGGGGCTGGAACCGCGGCCCCGCCCGGGGCTGGAATCGCGGCCCTGCCCGGGGTTGGGCGATCCCGTTTGCCAGCATCACTCCGCGCTCCCCTCGGCCCGGGTTTCGCGCTCCGTTTGCACCTCCGCAGCCGTTGGGTGCGCCGGCCTTCGGCTGGGCGGCAATCCAGGGCCCGCGCACGACGACTGGCTCACTGACCATTCGCCCACCCAGCCCGGCCCTTGCCGGGCTTGCCGCCGATCGGGTCGGGCTGGGGCAGCTGGTTGGTCGGGGGCAGTTGGGGGCCCCGGCGATCGACCCGGCGGTCGAGATCACGATCCGCACCAGCAACGCTCCCACCCGGGCCCGGGCGGCCCGGCTCGTCGTCGTCGGCGATCGGCACCTGCGAGGGGCGATCGACGAACCGTCCAAGCTCGCCAAGGCGATCGACGCCTACCGGCGGGCGGCGAGCATCGCCCCCGATCAGCCCGACACCTTCCTCCGCCAGGCGATCGCACTGACGGCGGCAGGGAAAAAATCGGCGGCCGCGACAGCGGTCGCCCGGGCGGTGGCGATCGACCCGCGGCTCGTCGAAAACACGCCTGCCGCGGGGCCGCGCGAGCCGCTGATCGCTCCTCCCGCGGGCCTTGCCACCACGCCGCTGGTGGCCCGCAGCAGCAAGCTTCTCGCGCGGATCTTCGCAACTCCGGAAAGCGGCCGGAATGCCCCGGCCGACAATTGGATTGCCCACCGCTGGCTCGGACGCGATGCCGGGCCGGTGATGGTCGCCGCCAGCCCCTGACATCCAGCCGTCTGCGGCGGGGCGGGTGGTCGGGTATTCTGGAGCGAGTGCCCTTCGCCGCTCCCCATTCCTACCGCCACCTATGACAAGCGCTTCTCCCTGCGCCCGAATCGATCTGACGCTCCCCGAAGGGCGGGCCCGGCTCGAAGCGCTCCGCGGAAAGCTCGTCTCCCAGGGGGACATGATCAGCCCCGCCGGGCGGCAGAAGACGATCGACGTCTTCGGTGAGCCGCTCTCGCCGAAGCAGGTCGTGGAGCGGATCTGTGCCGACGTCGCCGCCCAGGGGCTCGACGCCGTCCTCGACTACACGCGCCGGATCGATGGTGTCGCCATCCCCCGCGACAGCCTGTTTGTCGCGCCGCAAGCCCTCGCCACGGCTCATCGCGAGGTCGAAGGAGAGTTTCTCGACGCGGTCCGCCGGATCAGGGCCAACGTGGAGCGATTCCAAAAGGCGATCCTCGCGCGTGACGTGAGCGTGCCGCTGGCCGGCGGCGGCTCACTGCGGCAGCGTTATCTCCCGCTCGACCGGATCGGCGTCTGCGTGCCGGGGGGGGCGGCAGCCTACCCTTCGACGCTCCTCATGACCGTCGTGCCGGCGCAGGTGGCGGGCGTCGGCGAGATCGTCGTTGTCGCCCCGCCGACGAAGTACGGCTCGGAGAATCTCCATGTCCTCGCCACCTGCCACGAGCTCGGCGTCACGAAGGTGGCCCGCTGCGGCGGCGCGCAGGCCGTGGCCGCGCTGGCCCATGGCTTCCGGGCAGAGCAGGGGAGCGGCGGCCTCGTCCGCGTCGACAAGATCGTCGGCCCAGGTAATCTCTTTGTGGCGTTGGCCAAGCAGCACGTCTTCGGCACCGTCTCGATCGACTCGATCGCCGGCCCGAGCGAGATTGTGATCGTGGCCGACGAACATGGCCATCCCGAGTTCATCGCTGCCGACATGCTCGCCCAAGCGGAGCACTCCCCCGGCTCGGCGATCCTGCTGACGGCCTCGCGTTGGCTTGCCGACGAGGTGGGCCAGGCGCTCGTCCGCCGGCTCGCGGTCCTCGAGCGATCCGACCTCACCCGCGACAGCCTAGAACGCTTCTGCGGGATCGTCGTCACTTCTGACGATGCCGAGTCGGCCCGGATCGCCGACGAGCTCGCCGCCGAGCACCTCTCGATCGACACGGCCGATCCCGAGGCGACGCTCGCCTCGATCCGCCACGCCGGCGCCGCCTTCTTGGGCCCCTTCAGCCCGGTGGCCGCCGGCGATTACGCCGCCGGCCCATCGCACGTCCTCCCCACCGGTGGCACGGCCCGGTTTGCCGCTGGGCTCTCGGCCAACGAGTTTCTCCGTGGCGGGAGCGTGATCCATCTCGCGCGGGCCGATCTGGCCGCGATCGCTGCCGACATCGGCCGGATCGCCGATACCGAAGGGCTGACGGCCCACCGCCGCAGCGTCGAAGCCCGGACGGCCCAGCCATGAACAGGATCGGCCCGATCGACGTCAGCACCTTCTTCGTCGGCATGGGCACGCTCGCCCTGATCAATGCCGGGCTCGCCCAGTCGAAGCAGCGCAGCGGGCTGCTGTGGTGGCTGTTCTCGCTGGTCCTCGGCCCGATCGCCACCTTGCTGATCGGCGTTCTCCCGAAAGGCCCTCAGTCGATCGACTGATCCAGTCTGCCGGATGTCGGCACGTCTCCTCCGGGAACTTTTCTATGCCCCGCTGCGTCTCCTCCTCCCTGCTCGCGGCCGGTCGCTGCGTGGCCTCAATCGTCGCTGCGGCGTGGCTCGCGCTGCCACTTCTTGCCGTCGATCCGGTGACCGTCGATCCGGTGACCGTCGATCAGGTGACCGTCGATCAGGTTCTTCCCGGCTGGAAGCTCGCCTGGAGCGACGAGTTCGACGGGGAGGCGATCGACGCGAGCAAATGGGGCTTCGATGTCGGCAACGGCTACTACAACTACGACGCGATGCAGTGGATTCATGGCTGGGGCAACGACGAGCTTCAGTACTACACGCGCGATCCCGACAACGCTTTCGTGACGGAGGGCACGCTCCACATCCGCGCTTTGAAAGAATCGCGCGATGGCTTCGGCTACACCTCCGCCCGGCTGCGGACCCGCGCGAAGGATGGCACGAATCTCTTCAGCCAGACCTACGGCCGGTTTGAGTTCCGGGCGAAACTGCCGCTCGGGCAGGGAATCTGGCCGAGCTTGTGGCTGTTGCCGGAGGGGAGCGAGTATGGCGGCTGGGCGGCATCGGGGGAGATCGACATCCTCGAAACGAAGGGGCAGGAGCCGCAGCGGATCCAGGGCGCGCTCCACTTCGGCGGCCGCTGGCCCGCCAACACGTTCACCGTCGGCGAGCATTTCTTCGACTCGGGCTCGATCGCCGATTTTCACGTCTACGCCCTCGAATGGAACCCCGGCGAGATGCACTGGGAGGTCGACGGCAAGGTGTATGCCACGATGAACGCTTGGTGGAGCACAGGCCGGGCCGACGAGAAGGGGGGCATCGCCCCGCAGGCCGAGGCCGATCTCAATCCCTGGCCGGCGCCGTTCGACAAGCCGTTTCAGGTGTTGATCAATCTCGCCGTTGGCGGGAAGTTTCTCGGCAATCCCGACAGCACGACGCCGTTCCCGGCCGAAATGGAAGTCGATTACGTCCGTGTCTACGAGCGCACCGGCCCCCAACCGGCCCTCGTGCCCAGGGGCAAGGGGAAGCTTCCATTTGCAGCCCCGGCCCGCTGAACGGACGATACGAGGGCAAGTAGAAGACCTGACTGCGAGGAAGATCGATGCGTAGGCTGGGATATTCAATTCTGACGCTGGCGCTGCTTTCCACGGCGCTGACCAGCGGCAGCGCTGTGGCCGAGGTGCTGCCCTCCTGGAGCCAGTGGCGCGGGCCCGCCGGGCAGGGGCATGCCCCGGCCGCAAAGGATCTTCCCCGATCCTGGGGCGAGAGCGAGAACGTCGCCTGGAAGACACCGCTCGAGGGGAAGGGCTGGTCGAGCCCGGTACTCGCTGACGGCCGCCTGTGGCTGACGACGGCGGTGGAAACGCCCCTTTCGGAGGCGGAGAAGGCCCAACGGCTGGCGAACGTGGAAAACTCCTCGTCGCTCCAGGTGTCGGGGCCGGTCAGCCTGCGGGCGGTGTGCCTCGATGCCGCCACGGGGAAGCGGCTCCATGACATCGAGCTCTTCCGCCAATCGCAGCCCGACCCGATCCATTCGCTCAATTCCTACGCCTCCCCCTCGCCGATCCTCGACGGCGGGCGCCTCTATTGCCACTTCGGTACCAACGGCACGGCGGCCGTCGATGCCGCCACCGGAGCGATCCTCTGGACGCACTCACTCCAAAAGATCAAGCACGAAAACGGCGCCGGCGGCACGCCGGTGCTGTTTGAAAACCGACTGATCTTCGACTGCGACGGGAGCGATCAGCAGTACATCGTCGCCCTCGACACCGCCACCGGAGAGGTAGCGTGGAAGACGGAGCGATCAGGGGAGCGGAATCCAGAGCCCCAGCTGAAGAAGGCGTATGGATCGCCGATCGTCACCGAGATCGACGGCCGCGCCGTGCTCCTCTCGACCGGTGCCGACTGGCTCTACGCCTACGATCCAGCCGACGGCCGCGAGCTCTGGAAGCAGGCCTATGGCGTGCTCGGATTCTCGATCGTTCCGCGCCCGATCGTCGGCCATGGGATGGCCTTCATCAGCACGAGTTTCATGCAGCCGGAGCTCCTCGCCGTGAAGCTCCCCACCGGCGACGCCCTTCCCGAGATCGCCTGGCGGGTGAAGAAAAGTGTGCCGAATATCCCCTCGCCGATCCTCGTCGGCGACGAGATCGTGATGGTCAGCGACAAGGGGGTGGCGACCTGCCTCGACGCCAAGTCGGGCGAAGTCTGCTTCAGCGAACGGCTCGGCGGCAATTTCTGTTCGTCGCCCCTGTATGCCGACGGGCGGATCTGGGTCGGCAATCGGGAGGGGCAGACGTTCATCCTCACTCCGGGGCAGGAGTTCCACGTCGAGGCGACGAACCAACTCGACGGCGAGATCATGGCCACGCCGATCGCCGTCGGGCCCGCGCTCTTTCTCCGCACCGACAAGGCGGTCTACCGGATCGAGAAGCGTTGACGCCGCTGGGAAGTGTCCGCGGCTGACACGAGACGATCTGACACGAGACGATCTGACACGAGACGATCTGACACGAGACGATCTGACACGAGACGATCTGACACGAGACGATCTGACACGAGACCACCACAAGCACAGGGGAAAAGCATGGCGGGAAGCAAGCTCTCACGGCGGTCGATGCTCCGCGCAGCAGCCGCTGCCGGGCCGGCGCTGTTCACGATCTCGGCCGGCAGCCGGCGCGTGCTGGGAGCCAACGACCGGCTCGACATCGGCGTGATCGGCGTCGGCGGCCGCGGTGGCTCAAACCTCGACGCGGTGGCGGGAGAGAACATCGTCGCCCTCTGCGATGTCGACTCGGGCACCCTCGGGGCAGCGGCGGGCCGGTTCCCGGAGGCGGCCCGGTTCTCCGACTACCGGGCGATGGTCGCCGACGCGAAGCTCGACGCCGTCGTCATCTCCACCCCCGACCACCACCATGCCCCGGCCACCGTCCGCGCTTTGCGGCGCGGACTCCATGTCTACTGCGAGAAGCCCCTCACCCACACCGTCGAGGAGGCGCGGCTGGTCGCGAAGCTCGCGGCTGAGAAGGGGCTGGCGACCCAGATGGGGACGCAGAATCACGAGCACCCCGGCTACCTCCGGCTGGTGGAGCTGCTCCGCGGCGGGGCGATCGGGAAGGTGAGCGACGTTCATGTGATCACCGACCGACCCGGGACGTGGTGGCCGCAGGGGATCGAGGCCCCGCAGGGGGGCCAGGCCGTCCCGGCAAATCTCGCCTGGGACCTGTGGCTCGGCCCGGCCGCCCAGCGCGGCTACGATCCGGCCTACGCCCCCTTCAAGTGGCGCGGCTGGTGGGACTTCGGCTGCGGGGCGGTGGGGGATATGGCGATTCATCTCGCCGACCCGGCCTTCTGGGGGCTTGATCTCGGCGGCAAGGTCCGCGTTGAATCGAAGGGCCCTCCGCCACAATCCGACAGCGCCCCAACCTGGATGGAGACGACGTTCGCGTTTGGCCCGCGTGGTGACCGTGGGCCGGTGACGCTCCATTGGTACGAGGGGGAGGCGCAGCCACCGGCGGCGATCGCCGCGGAGATCCCGATGAACGGCTCGCTGTTTGTCGGGGAGAAGGGGCGGATCGCGATCGCCCACGACGGCCACCCGAAGCTCCTCCCCGAGGATCGCTTCAAGGACTTCGTCGCGCCGCCACCGTCGCTCCCCGATTCCCCCGGCCACCACGCCCAGTGGATCGCGGCCTGCAAGACCGGCTCGCGGACGGGGAGCGATTTTGCCTACGCCGCTCCGTTCACCGAGACGGTCCTTCTCGGGAATGTCGCCTACCGGGCGGGCCTCGCAATAGAGTACGACCCGGCCACCGGCAGGGTCACCAACAACGAAGCCGCCAACGGCTGGCTCTCGAAGGACTATCGAAGCGGCTGGGACGTGGCGTAGCTGCCCGTCGTTGCCACGACAGTCCGAGCTCGACGGACCCCCGAAGAGGTATTTCTCCGCGCTCCGACAAGCGATCCCGCGCGTCAGAGGAGTTGCGAGAGAAAAGTTCGCGCCGGGACGACGAGCGGACCATCCGGACGGGTGAAGCAATCCGCCGTGATCGGCTCGGCGTCGATCACCACCTGGAAGGCGTGGGGGGCCCCGAGTTGCCGTTGGAAGTGAGCGAGTGCCCCTTGGAGATGCCCTGACGACTGCTTCACCTCGACCAGAAACCACGGGCGGCCATCGCGGACCACGACGAAATCGACTTCCCGCTTTTCCTTGTCGCGGAGATACGCCAGTTGGAACTCCCCGAGGCCGAGGTCGGTCCAGCCCTCGACGGCTTTGAGCAGGTGGCAGGCCACGAACGTCTCGGCCCGTTTTCCGATGTCACTGACCATGGCCCAGTCGCGCAGGTACCACTTCGGTTCCTTTCGCAGACTGCGGGCCACGTTGGTGAACCAGGGCTGGAGCGTGAACCCGAGATTCGGTGTTGTCCCAATTGAGCGTTTCGTCAGCTCGGCGGCCGCACGCGGTCGTCTTCCCCACCTGACGAGGGCCAGCGACGAACGCCATTTGGCGATCCTCTCGCAGATGCCGATCGAGCATCGCGTCGTAGATCCGTTCCTTGGGAACGCCTGGGCGATCGTTTTCCGGGTCGGTGGCCATCCCGACTACCATGAGCATGACCGTAAAATGGTCAAGACCAAAACGCGATGCATCGACAAATGGTCGGGGTGGTCGTCACCTTTTTCCTTGATTTCCCAGGTTCTTTTCCCTGTTCGGCTCTCTTACTCTGGCCGGGCGAGCCGCTGCAACTCGGCCGTGAAATCGAGATGAATCCTGTTTGTCGGTCAGCAGCTCGACGTCCAGATCGACGCGGCCGCGCGCTAGCCGCCGGCCGAGGCAGGGGCTTCAGTGGAACTTCACGAGGACGACGCCAGCAAACACCAGCAAGACCCCCACAAGCCTCCCCGGGGTCACCACCTGCCGCGGCAGATCCATCAGCCCGAAGTGATCGAGGACGAGTGAACAGGCCAACTGCCCCCCGACAACCGCCGCGATGAAGGCCGCGGCACCGAGCCGGGGCGCTAATGCGGCTCCGGAGAGGACGATGAGCGCTCCCATCGGCCCGCCGATCCAGTTCCACCACGGGGCCCCCCGGGCCGCCGCCGCCTCCGGGGCCGTCGGGCGGAGGATGAGCATCACGGTCGCCGCGGTGAGGATCGTCCCGCAGATTGACAAGAAGGCCGCCCACAGCGGGCTGTGGAGATGGGCCCGCAGCGATGCATTCGCCGAAGCCTGCACCGCGAAGCAGGCCCCGGCCCCAGCGGCCAGCACGATCCACACGACACCCATCGGTCCCTCCTTATAAGGCCGTCGAGGGCCACCGACGGGCCCTTTGGCCGCCAGTATGGCGACGGCCGCCCGGCTGTCGACCTGCCCTCCCGGG
>SIAG01000026.1 GCA_009691925.1 Planctomycetaceae bacterium | reverse complement strand
GAAAGCAACCGCCGCGGCCGGCTTCTCCGAAGCGGTTTTTTGGTCGGCCAGGGCCAGACGGGCCGCCTCGGATGCCGCCGCGTCGGCCTCGGACTTCGTCGCCTCGTCCTTCCGCTTGGGAAGGTCTTCGTTCGAGCGGGCGACCTGGGCCTGGGCGAACTCGACGGCCCGTTTGGCGCTCGTGGTGGCCGTCTCGGCCCCCTTGCGGGCATCCTCGGCGGCGGTGGAGGCCTTCTTCATCTCCTCCATCTTCTTCGTTGCCTCGTCGGCCTTTGCCTTGGCCCGCTCGATCTGCTGGGCGGCCTGGACAACAGCCTGATCGGCGGCGGCCCGGGCGGCGGCGACGGCGGCGGCGGCGGCCTCGAAGCTCTTGAGAGCCTCGGCGGCAGCAGCGTCGCCGGCGCTCGAAGCTGCGACCAGCGCGAAGGCGTCCTTCCCGGCGATCGTCCCCTCCATCGCCGCCACGACGGCGGCGGCGGCCTTCGTCGCCGCCTCGTGGGCCGTGGTCGATTGGGCGAGCGCCGTCCCGGCGGCCTGGGCCACCCCTGAGGCCTCGTCGGCGGCCACCAGCGCCGTCTTCGCCACCTCGCCCTTTTCACCGAGCGTCTTCTCGGCGGCGGCGAACTTCTCGTTGGACTGCGTCGTCTCGGTGTTGGCCGCTTCGATCGCCTTCTCGGCGGCGGTCACCTGGGCCTTGCCGTATTCGACATCCTGCTTGCGGACGGCCGAATCGACCTCGGCCAACCGGAGCTTTTCGGCGATCCGCACGTCTCCCTTCCACTCGGCTGCCATCGCCCCGTCGGCGACGTTCCAGAGCTTGACGCCCGGCACGGTGCCGACCGTCGCCAACCGTGTGCCATCGGCTTTGAGCGCCATGCCACCCAGCGGCCCCCCATGGGCGAATTGGCGGACGACCGCGCCCCCCTCGACATTCCAAAGGCGCACCGTCCCGTCGGCGCCTCCGGCGAGGAGGTGGCCGGAGAGGGTCGGGGTGTCGGCCAGTGCCGCCACCGGACCGGCCCCGGCGTTCAATTCCTTGATCGGCTGCGGCGCCGCGGCAACCGGATCGACCGGGGCCGCGGGGAGAGGGAGGGCAAAGGTGCGGACGATGCCGTCGGCTTCGGCCAGAGCCAGTTGCGTCCCGACGGCAGTCACCGCCACGGCACGGATGCCGGCCGGCCGCATGAACCGCCCCGTCACATTCCCATCGGCCGCGTTGGTCGCCACGATGCTGCCGTCGGCGCCGGCCGAGTAAACCGTGGCCCCGTCGGCCGAGAGGGTCAGCGCGGCGACGGCGGTGGTGTGCGCCTTGAACACCCGACGCACAGCACCGCTCGAGGCATCGATGAGGATGACAGTGCCGTCGGGGCGGCCGCAGGCAGCACTTCCCGCGGCGGAAGCCACGGCGGTGATCCCGGCCGTCTCCGCCACCTCGGCGAGGCGCGAGGCGCGGGACCGCTCCCACAGCTTGACAGTGCGGAAGGAGCCGGAAGCGAGCAGTTCATTGTCGGGGGAGATAGCCAGCGACAGGATCGTGTCGCGATGGGCGCTGTCGGCGGCGGCAGGGGCATCGGCCGTGGCCGGGTCGACAAGCGCCCCCAGGAGGGCGCCGGTGCTGCTGTCGTAGATGCTCAAACGCCCGCCACGGGCGGCGGCGGTGACGCGGCCATCGTTGCTCATGGCGACCGCGAAAACTCCGCCGCTGCCGGCGGGGATTGGCCGCCAGTTGATCGGTTTCCTCGCGATCGCCGGGCCGGCGGCAGCCCCCTCGGTGATCCAGCGCTCGAGGAGTCCGAGCTGTACGGGGCTCATCGCCTTCGCCCCGACCTTGTTTTCCGGCGGAGGCATGAAGTCCTCCTGGAGGTGGGACGAGCGGAGGAAGACGGGGCTCTCCGCCGCCTTGCCGGCGATCACGCCCGGGCCGGAATCGCCCCCCGTCAGGATCCCCTTGAGAGAGTCGAGGATCAGCCCCCCCTCATGGATCTTGGGGTTGTGGCAGGCGGTGCAGTTGGCGGCGAGAGCCGGAAGGATCTCGTCCTGGAAACGGACGGCGTCGGTGCGTTCAGGCGCCGTGATCGGCAGGCCGTCGGCAAGACCGGCTACGGGGCCGAGCAGGGCCGCGACGGGAACCGCCAACAAGCGCGTGACGACGGGGCGGAAACGGTTAATGATCATCGGAAACCTCTCTCCTCGTTCGACTCTTGAGCGGACCCGAAAGCGGATCCGCATCCTGACGTCTGGGCGCGACTCGCATCCCGCCCCTCGTCGTCGCAGGCCTCAACGCTCACGGCGCCTCGACAACCACCGAGACCTTGCGTTCGGTAACGACATCCCGATCGTAAAACTTGACCTTACCCTTCAGGACCAACTCGTAGCGGCCAGGGGGGGTTTCGCCGGTGGTGACGATCTTGATAGCGCCCTGGGCCTGATCCCCAGGCACAGTGACCACCGCAATCGACAGCCCGGGCACGGGATTCGCCGCCGCCGCCTCGAGGACGATGTCGCCGCCGAGGCCGTAGCGACGCTCGCAGGGGACGGCAAGATCGACGCTCGCGCCCTGCTTGAGTGAGACCGGCTCCGGAAGCGCGCCGAACTCCAGCGGCAGCTCGGCCACCCGGAGCATGATCGAGGGGACGATCACCGGCACGTCGATGTCCTTCGGGGCCGCGGCGGCAGCCGTCTCGGCGGCCACCTTCTCACGGCGGACGCGCTCCTCCTCGGCGGCTTTGGCCTTGGCCTCCGCCTCCTTGAGCTGCGCATCGGCCTTGGCCTTCGCCTCGGTCTGTTCGGCCGTTGGTTGCTGGCCGGCGGCCTGGAGGTCGGTGAGCACCTTGTCGGCGGCGGCGAGGCCCGTCTTCGCCCCCTCGACCAGGGCGACACGGTCCTTCACCAAGGCTGCGATCCGCTCATGATCGGCCTTGGCCAGTTCCGCGGCCTGGGGGTTACGGGCGTAGGCCATCTTCGTCGCGCCGCGGAGGAGGATCTGGTAGACGCCGGCAGGGAGCTTCGGGTCGAGATCGATCTCGGCCGTGGCTGCCGTGGCCGCCTCGGCGAGCTTGATCTCGGGCACCTTGAGCTCGGCCGGTAGGCCAGGCGCCGTCAGCGACACATCCCCTTTGCCGCCGGGACGACGGACCAGCGACAGCGGGATCGAGACCTTCCCCCCGCGCGCCGTCTCCCAGACCTTCGTTTCGGTCGGGGCGACGGTGAGCGGCGCGGCGTCACCAGTCACCGCGAGCGCGACGTCGTGGAGCTCGTGGACGATCCGTGGCACATTCTGGCTGTCGGCATTGAAGCGGAGCGTTGCCACGCGCGCCGTGTGAACGACCTCGGCCGCGCCGATCGTCGCCCTGCCGACGACCCGGATCGTTCCCGACCAGGGTTTCATCCCCTCGGCGGCAGAAAGGACGAGCGTGGCACGATTGGTGCGGGCCGGCGCGATCGCGGGAGCCGCACTGACGCCGGCAGGGAGCCCTTCGGCTTCAACCGTCACGTCGCCGGAAAAACCGTCGGTGCGGAAGACCATGACGTCGATCGTCGTCGCGCCGCCGATGTCGACCACCGGCGGGACAACGTTGGCCTTGTTGGCGTCGGCCCGGTTCTGCTCCGCCAGCAGCGCGAGGATGCGGAAGTCGGGGGCGGGCTTGCGCGCTACGAGCACCCAGGCGTTCTCGGGGGAGGTCCGCGAATCGGCCTTGAGATCGCGCACCAGGATCCGGTAGGTGCCGTCGGCCGGCGCCTTGAACTCGATGGTCGGATCGGCCGAGGGGCGGTCGATGGCGCCACCGACGAACTCGGCCGGGCCGTCGTCAATGAAGGCGATCTCCTTCCCTACCGGATTTCCGTCGGGGCCAGTCGTGACGCTCTCGATTGTCAGGCAGGGGTCGGTCTGGAGGCCGAGTCGGTTGGAGACGAGATCGAAGACGAACGTGTCGCCGGCTTTGGCCTCGAACGCGAACCAGTCGCGGTCGCCACGCGGGTGGAAGCGGCCCGCAAGCGTGGCGGGGAAGGAGACGGTCTGGGCTGCAGCCGGTCGGTCGTTCGGCTCAGCTTCGATCACCGGGGCCGAGGGCGCCAGGAGCGCCGGGGCGAGTGGCTGCGCCGCACCGGGAACGTCGCCGAACAGGTCGACCAGATCGGCCGTGGCATCGCGGGGGGCGAGCAACCGCCAGGCGTTGCGCACCGTCGCTCCGCGAGCGGGATCGCCGGCACGGACGTCGATCGAGATCTTCTCCAGCCCCGCCGTCCCCTCTTGGGCAGAAAGGGCCGGGAGGGCCGCCGGGGTGCCGCCAGAGAGCCCCGCGCCGTAAACGTCGACCTTCAGCGACTCGGCCAGCCGGGCGACCGGTGGGAAGACGAAGTCGATCTGCGGCGCCGTCGACACACCGAGCCGGTAGTGGTTGTCGTCGCCGCCGGCGGCGTAGAGATCGTGGATCCGCACCACATAGCGCCCCTTGGCGGGGGCGGTGAAATCGAGGAACGGATCGTCGGCATGGCGGCGGCGGGCGGTGGCGAGGACGTGGCCGGCGCCATCGAGAACGTCGAGCACCGGCGTCATCCGCGAATCGATCCGCCGGGCCCAGACCTCGGCGCGGATCCGCTGGCCGGCCTTGAGGGGGACTGCGTAGTGATCCGACTTGCCCGCCGCGGGGCGTGCGGTGATCGTCGCGTCGGCGGCCACCTCCTGCGCTTTGGCAGGGCTGTCGGGCTCGCCAGCCTTCGTGATCTCGGCAGCCGTGCCGACGAGGAACGCGCGTGGGTTGCTCGCCCCGTAGCGGCCGACGGCGACAACGTCATACAGCCCGGCCGGCACGTCGGGGGCGATCGTGACGACCATCCTCCGCGGGATGGCGCGGGGCTGCGGGTCGAACTCCGTCGGTGCGGTCATCTCCGGCGTGGCCGAGATGCCGGGATGGGAGAAGATGAGCTTCTCGAGGTCGTCGAGGTCGGCGCCGAGGAGCGTGACGGTGACCTGCGAGCCCTGCTGGCCCCCGGTCGGTTGGAGGGCAGACAGGGCCGCGCGGGGGAAGTCGGCGGTGGCCGCAGCCGGGGCGAGCAGGCCCGCGCTCACCAGAATGACCGCGGGGAGAAAGCGGGGGAATCTCATGATGGTGCGTTCCGTGGGAGGGGGCGGCGCAGCACCGCTGGCCGTCCGTGGCTTCGCTGCCGGTCCGCAATGTGGATCGGGGGCTGGTTGCCCCCGATCGGCCCCACCCCGGGGTCGATCGGTCCCTTCGTGAATGAAATCAGTGGTTGAAGAGGAATTCCTTGGTATTCAGCAGCGACCAGATGACGTCCTCGTAGGCTGCCTGACGGTTGTCGCCGTGCCCCTCGAGGTATTTCTGGACGAGCCCGTTCTCCTCGGTCGATGGCGGCCGGGAGAACGACACCAGGTACAGCTCCGCGACCTTCGCGGCGTCGTCCCGACCTTGATCGGCGACGAGCTTTGCCGCCCGGCCATCCCCCCCGAGCTTGCCGAGGATGTCGGCCGAGTTGATGAGGTGGATGCTCTGCGCGAGATTCGCCTCCGACACGCGCTCGCACTCGCAGGCGCTGTCGCCGTTGGGGCGGCCGAAGACGGTGAGGAAGTAATTGCCGAAGTTGGGGTCGGGCAGCTGGATTGACCGGGTGCCGGCGAGCGTGCCGCCGAAGGCGGTCTGTTTGGCCGTGAGCGTGTCGATGGCGTCGAGGGCCACCTCGGCGGGAAGCCGGCGCGGGTAGAAGCGCGAGAAGCTCTGCCGATCCTCGGCGTTGAACTCATTCGGCTCAGCGGAGAGCTGGTAGGTGTTCGACCGGCAGATCGTCCGCACCAGATGCTTGAGATCGTAGCCGTGGTGGACAAAGTCTGCGGCGAGGGCGTCGAGGAGGGGGGGATTCGTCGGCGGGTTCGTCAGCCGCATGTCGTCCTCCGGCTCAACCAGCCCGCGCGAGAAGAAGTGCTTCCAGTAACGGTTGACGAGCGAGCGGGCGAAGAACGGGTTGTCGCGGGTGGTCATCCAGTCGACCAGCGCCGTCCGCGGATCGACGTCGGCGGCGAGTTCGGCCGGCTTGCCACCGAGGACCGCTGCCTGGTGGGTGGCCTTGGGGCCGGCCGCCTGCGCCGGGCCGCGGTTGTGGAAGATCTGGTCTTCACCCGGTTGGGCCCCCTTCTTCCGGCCGATCCGCGAGAAGAACGCGGAGAGTTGGTAGTAGTCGGCGGTGCTCCACTTCTCGAACGGATGGTGGTGGCAGCGGGCACACTGGAGCCGGAGCCCGAGGAAGAGTTGCGAGAGATCTTCGACCTGTTGGTTCGTGTCGACTACCTGCCGGTACCAGATCGTGGCCGGGTTGCCGCTGGCCTCGCCCGAAGCGCTGACGATATCGCGGACGAAGTGGTCGTAGGGCTTGTTTTCGGCCAGGCTCGAGCGGATCCACTCGTGGAACGAGTAGCTGCCGTGGCGGTGGAGGGTGTCGTCGGTCCGCTTGTTCCGCAGGATCGCCGACCATTTGTTGGCGAAGGTGTCGGCGTAATCAGGGCTGTCGAGGAGCCGGTCGACGAGTTTGTCACGCTTGTTGGGATCGGAGTCGGCGAGGAAGGCCTGTGTCTCGTCGAGCGCGGGGACGCGGCCGGCGATGTCGATCGTCACGCGTCGCAAGAAGGTGGCGTCGTCGCACCGGCCCGACGGGGGAAGCGACAGCGAGACGAGGTTGTCGAGCACGTGGCCGTCGATGAAGTTCCGCGCGAAGGCGTTGCGGGCCGGCATCCGGTCGATCGGCGACTCCAGCGGCACCGTCGCCCGGAACACCGCCACCTGACTCTGGTAGCGGACCATGAGGGCGGCGACACCGCTCCGCGGCGGGCCATTGCCGCGCTCGGCTGCCGAGACGAGGCCGGTCTTGTCGACGCTCGCCAGTTCCGGGGCGTTGACCTCGTACTGAGCCATCGGCGTCACATCCTCGCGCGAACCGTCAGAAAGGATCGCCATGACGCGAACCTGCTGCGACTGCCCCGGGTGCATGACGCGCACCGTCGGGAAGACCTCGATCCCGACGACGGCCGGGGCCTTTGCGTCGCCCGGCTGGGCTCCTTCGGCAATCCAGCGCGAGATCAGCCGGTAGGAGGGGGAGCCGGTCTCAATCAGTTTGCCGCCGCCATGGGGGACGACCGCCGCAGCCTTGAGGAGAAGGAGGCTCTCGTCGGGGGCGGTGGTGGAGATCCTCCGGCTACGGGCCTCTTTGACGAGATGTTCGTGGTCCTCCGCCGGCTCAAATCCCAGCAGCGAGAGCCGGAAGCCGTTCTGGCCGCCGCTCTTTCCGTGGCAGCCGCCGCTGTTGCAGCCGAATTTCGTGAACACCGGGACCACCCGGCCGAAGAACTCGACCGGCGGATCGTTGCCAAAACGTGCGATGACCAGCGGCACGCGGGTCTCGGGGAGATCGGTGAGTCCCGGGACGGCGGAGACGCTGATGACGATCTCCCCTTGGCCATCGGCCGACGGGATGACGACCCCCTCGGGGGTGACCGTGGCGAGGGTGGCGGGCTCGACCCGGTAGCTCGCCTGCCGGGTGATGTCGCGCTCATGGTCGGCGTCGGCGCCCGCCGGGACGGCGCTGACGATGAGTTGCCGGCGCCCTTCGCTACCGATGACGTGCAGCGGGCCACCAGCCGGTTCGCCGGTGGAAATCTCGATCCGGGTGCCGGCGGTCGGGTCGGCCGCAGCCTCGGCGGCGGGGAGCGTGCCGACCGGCACAGCGGCAGCGAGAACTGCAGCGAACGCCCGCGTCAGCAGGCCGCCCCCAGAGCCCAATCCGCGGGAACTCCGGAGGCACTTCCGGCGGACGATCGGCAGCACGGACATATCCATGGTTCTCTCCACGGCGACAAATCCCCTCACAAGATCCTCAATATCATCCCCCAAACCGTCACCAGCCGCAAAGATAAGGCGGAAAAGGTATGCAGGATCGGCTGTAAAGTGTTTTTTGATAGGAGTTTGCGTTCTTTCCAGGGGGGCCGCCAGATCGGTTGTCGATCGCTCCAAAAGGGGGTGTTGCGGGCGTTTCGATCGCCAGGGGCGATGCCCAGGCAAGGGCTGTGGACTGTCGACAGCTGCCCCGAAACGGTGGCTGGTGGCGGTTGCAAGGGTCCCCCGGGCCGGCGGCGGTCGGCGCTGAATCCCCCTGTCCGTCCCCCGGTTGAGTTTCTAACTTCTACGTCACACGGTCGACCAGCCGCTGACCAGCCTGCCGCGACTCCCCGCCCCCCGCGATTGAAGCCCATGACTTCCTACAACCTCACCCACCTCCGTCAGCTCGAGGCCGAGAGCATCCACATCATCCGCGAGGTGGCCGCCGAGTTTGAAAACCCGGTCATGCTCTACTCGATTGGCAAGGACTCGGCCGTCATGGTGCGCCTCGCCGAGAAGGCCTTCTACCCGGCCAAGCCCCCCTTCCCGCTCATGCACGTCGACACGACGTGGAAGTTCCGCGACATGTACAAGCTCCGCGACGAGTACGTCGCCAAGGAGCTCGGATTCAAACTCATCGTCCATGTCAACGAGGAGGGACGGGCCCAGGGAATCAACCCGATCACGCACGGCAGCAAGGTCCACACCGACGTGATGAAGACGCAGGGCCTGCGGCAGGCCCTCGACAAATATCGCTTCGATGCCGCCTTCGGAGGAGCCCGCCGCGACGAAGAGAAATCGCGGGCCAAGGAGCGGGTGTTTTCCTTCCGGGACCAACACCACCGCTGGGATCCGAAGAACCAGCGGCCCGAGCTCTGGAACCTCTACAACACCAAGGTCAAGAAAGGGGAGAGTATTCGTGTCTTCCCGATCTCGAATTGGACCGAGCTCGACGTCTGGCAGTACATCCACCTCGAGAAGATCCCGATCGTGCCCCTCTATTTCGCCGCCGAGCGGCCGATCGTGTGGCGCGACGGGGTGATGATCATGGTTGACGACGACCGGCTCCCGCTCAGGCCGGGCGAGACCCCCGAGCTACGCCGTGTTCGCTTCCGCACCCTCGGCTGCTATCCCCTCTCCGGTGCCGTCGACTCCAGTGCCACGACCCTCCCGGAGATCATCCAAGAGATGCTCCTGACGACGTTCTCGGAGCGGCAGGGCCGGCTCATCGATTCCGACGAGGCCGGTTCGATGGAGAAGAAGAAGCGGGAGGGCTACTTCTGATGTTTCGCCGGGCCCTGCAGTGGACCGGGGCTTAAAGCCGCCGGCCGCTGGGCCCCTTGCGGCCGGTGAGTGCCCTGTCACCCCTGATCAACGCGATCGCAACCCCCAATCAACACCCGACATGTCCCATCAATCCGCGCTCATCGCCCACGACATCGACGAATACCTTGCCCAGCACGAGCGCAAGGAGCTGCTGCGGTTCATCACCTGCGGGAGCGTCGACGACGGCAAAAGCACGCTCATCGGCCGGCTGTTTTACGAATCGAAGATGATCTACGAGGACCAGCTGGCGGCGATCACCAGGGATTCCTCCCGCTACGGCACGACCGGCGGCGAGGTCGATCTGGCGCTGTTCACCGACGGCCTCGAGGACGAGCGGCAGCAGGGAATCACGATCGACGTCGCCTACCGCTACTTCTCCACCGACAAGCGCAAGTTCATCATCGCCGACACCCCCGGCCACGAGCAGTACACGCGCAACATGGCGACGGGGGCTTCGACGGCCGATCTGGCCATCATCCTCGTCGACGCCCGTCACGGAGTCCTCACGCAGACGCGCCGCCACAGCTTCATCGTCTCGCTCCTGGGGATCCGGCATGTCATCGTCGCCGTCAACAAGATGGACATCGTCGGCTACGACCAGACTGTCTTCGAGGAGATCCGCTCCGACTACGCCGCCTTCGCCGCGCGGCTGGAGCTCCCCGACATTCACTTCCTGCCGGTCTCGGCGCTGAAAGGCGACAACGTCGTCACCAACAGCCCGAACATGCCCTGGTTCACCGGCTCCCCGCTGATGACGCTCCTAGAGACGGTCTACATCGGCTCCGACCGCAATCTCGAGGACTTCCGCTTCCCGGTCCAGCTCGTCCTCCGGCCGAATCTCGATTTCCGCGGCTTTTGCGGCACGATCGCCTCCGGCATCATCCGCACCGGCGACGAGGTGATGAGCCTCCCCTCCCGGAAGAAGAGCCGCGTGAAGCAGATCGTCACCTTCGACGGCGAGCGTGAGGAGGCCTTCGCGGCCCAGAGCGTGACGCTCACCCTCGAGGACGAGATCGATTCCAGCCGCGGCGACATGCTCGTTCGCCCCGGCAATCAGCCGAAGGTCGACAATCGCTTTGAGGCGATGATCGTGTGGATGGCCGAGGAGAAGCTCCTCCCCGGGAAGCCCTATCTCTTCAAGCAGACGTCGAAGGTCACCAGCGGCGCCGTGAGCACGCTCCGCTACCGCGTCGACGTCAACACCCTCCACCGCCAAGACGCGCCGGCTCTTTCCCTCAATGAGATCGGGCGCTGCGCGATCACGCTCACCGAGCCGATCTGCCACGACGCCTACCGACGCAACCGTGGCACCGGCGGCTTTATCATCATCGACCGGCTCACCAACGCCACCGTCGGTGCCGGGATGATTCTCGACCGCGAGCCCGAAGAGGGGCGGAGCACCGCCCACTGGGACGCCGCGGCCGCGGAGCATCTCCACGGGACGGCCAGCGCCGTGACGGCAGCCGAGCGCGAGGCGCGCTTCGGCCAGAAGCCCGTCACGCTCCTCCTCACGGGGCTCACTGGCTCCGGCAAGAGCACGCTCGCGGCGGCGCTCGAGCGGCGGCTGTTCGAGGCGGGGCGGGCGGTGACCGTCCTCGACGGGCAGTCGCTGCGGCTGGGGATCAGCCGTGATCTCGGCTTCTCGGCGGGCGAGCGGAGTGAGAATCTGCGGCGCGGCGCGGAGATCGCCCGGCTCTTCAACGACGCCGGGTTGCTGTGCATCGCGGCCTTCTTGGCCCCGGAGGAATCGGTGCGGCAGAAGGCGGTGGAGCGGATCGGCCGCGACCGGGCGCTGGTCGTCTATCTCGCCTGCCCGCTCGAGGTCTGCCGGCAGCGCGACACCGAAGGGCACTATGCCCTGGCCGATGCCGGAGACATGAAGCACTTCCCCGGCGTGAGTGCGCCGTACGAGGCGCCTCTAAATCCTGATCTCGTCCTCCCGACCGACCAGTGGCCGGTGGCCAAGTGCGTCGAGGCGCTGCTCCAGCTGCTCGGGGACCGCGGCGCGATTTGAAGCGGACCCGGGATTCGCCCGAACCGTCATTCCTGGCGTAGAATCGGTGCTCATGAGATCCACGGGAGCAGATGACCAATGACCCATCGCATGACAGCCATCATCCAGGCGGAGGGTAACGGATTCGTGGCTCTCTGCCCCGAACTCGACGTTTGTAGCCAGGGAGCCACCGTGGAGGAGGCCCGCGAGAATCTCCGCGAGGCCCTCGAACTCTTCCTTGAGACCGCTCCCGTGGAGGAAGTGTCGCGGCGACTCTCGAGCGAGGTTTACGTCACCCAGCTTGAGGTGGGGATTGGGTAAAATACGGGTCCTCTCCGGCGCGGAGGTCCGTGACATCCTTCAACGGCACGGGTTTGTGATGGTGCGTCAGCGTGGGAGTCATGTCGCCATGCAGAAGACCGATGATGCGGGCACCGTCACCGTGCCGGTGCCGATGCACGACGAACTGAAGCGCGGCACGTTGCGGTCGATCATCCGGCAGTCCGGCATCGACAGGACTGAGTTCGAGTCGTGATCGGCCGCCGGATGCGGCGGCCGTCGACCCAGGAAACCCTTGGCTTTTCCTGCGGGCGACCAAGGGGAAAAAGGTCATGGATGACTTTTTCCACGGGTCGCTACGACGCGCCGAGGATCTCGCGGAGGCGGACGGCGGCGAGCCGGCCGATCGTGAGGGTATCCTCGCGTCCGGCGAAGGAGAGGAGCGTCTCGTCGCGCGATCGCCATTCGCTCTTCGACAGGGCCGCCTTGTTGATGAGAATCGATTTTGAAATCCGCGCGAACATCGTCTCGGGCAGATCGCTCTGCCAGTCGGCGAGACGGCGGCGGAAAATGTGGAGCCGCTCGGGATCGCGCAGCGCGACGCGCGAGTAGTTGCGCATCCTGTCACCCGCACTTAGCCCTGCTCTACACGGGTGGCGACGCTCGCGTCCGGGCCGAGGAGGAGCTCGAGGCGCTTGGAGAGGGTGCGGATTCCCGTGCTCGGGGTCCGTGACGGATCGGGAGTCACCCAGACGCCGGTGTTGGCCGCCTCGACGTCGAGCCAGCCATCCTGGATTTTCGACGAAGGAGCGATGCGAACGATCGCATCAGCCCCGGTGGCAGCCGTGGTGCCGCCGGCCATTCGGGAAGAGAGCCGGTTGATCGGGGGATCGCCCCACACCGGCCCAACGGATCGCCTGCCGCGCTGATCAGAGGCAGGCAGGGCCGAGAGCAATTACCCCCTCTAAGAAGGGTTATTTCGGGCGGCAGAAGCACCGGATCGATCCGGTGGGCAGGGCCCATGGCGAGAGGGGAGCGGCCGGCCGTGGGGCCGGCGTTCCGGGGGATTTCAGATCCGGATCCCGAGGGTGAAGACGGCGACCAGGAGGGTCAGCGAGAGGGTGAGGAGGACCAGATCAATCGTCGGGATGCCGTGGCAGACAAGGGGTTTTGCCGATATTTTCAAAGGAGTTATGGCATCGCTCCTACGACGGGAGGCGAGTTTTATGGGAGGGTTGAGCATGGTCGACACCTTGTGTTTTGGGGATCGATCGACGGCGAGTGAATCGTGGTGCGCGTCCAAGGACGCCGAATAATCCTTCGCATCGGCAATTCCCACCCAGGGTCCCCAATCAGACCAGGCCGCACGGGCTCTGGTGACCGGCAGGCTTTCTCACGGACGCTCCCCGTGGCCCCCGCAGTTCCCTTGGGTTATCGTTGACCAACCATGACCCCCACGCCTCCGCCCGCCGCGCGCATCGGCATCCTCACCGTCTCCGACCGGGCCAGCCGCGGGGAGTACGTCGATGAGGGAGGACCAGCGATCCGCGACTATCTCCACGAGGTGCTCGCCTCGGAGTGGGAGGCGATCGAGCGGATGGTTCCTGATTCACTTGAAGAAATCTCCGAGAATATCGTCGCTCTTGCCGAGGCCGGCTGTTGCCTCGTCGTCACGACCGGCGGCACCGGCCCCGCGCCGCGCGACGTCACCCCAGAGGCGACGCAGCGCGTCTGCCAGAAAATGCTCCCCGGCTTCGGGGAACTGATGCGAGGAGAATCACTGAAGTACGTCCCAACTGCGATTCTCTCCCGGCAGACTGCCGGGATCTGCGGCCGGGCGCTGGTGGTCAATCTCCCGGGGCGGCCGCGGAGCATCCGAGAGTGCCTCGACGCCGTCTTCCCGGCGATCCCCTACTGCGTCGATCTCATTCACTCAGGCGCCGCTGATCCGCCGCGCCTCGAGACGAAGCCCGAGCGGCTCGTCGCCTTCCGGCCGAAGGGGTGACTCGGACACGCGTGCGTCAGCGCATCGCGCGGGCGAGATCGGGGGCGAAGTAGGTGAGGATGGCGTCGGCGCCGGCGCGCTTGATCACCAGCACGCTCTCGGCGGCGGCCTTCTCACCGTCGATCCAGCCGTTGGCAGCAGCGGCGCGGATCATCGAGTATTCGCCACTCACCTGATAGGCGAACGTCGGCACGCCGAAGGCTCGCTTGACGCGGTGGATGACGTCGAGCGCCGTGCCGGCCGGCTTCACCATCACCATGTCGGCCCCCTCGGCCAGATCGAGCGCCACCTCGCGGAGGGCCTCATCGCCGTTGGCGGTGTCCATCTGGTAGGTCTTCTTGTCGGTCACCCCGCGGGCCGCCCCGGCCCCGAGCGCTGTCGATGAGCCGAGCGCGTCGCGGAACGGCCCGTAGAACGCCGACGCATACTTGGCGGCGTAGGAGAGGATGCAGACATCCTGCCGCCCGGCCCCGTCGAGCGCCCGGCGGATCGCCCCGACGCGGCCGTCCATCATGTCGGAGGGGGCGACGATATGGCAGCCCGCTTTTGCGAGCGACAGGCTCTGCTGGCAGAGCACGGCGACCGTCTCGTCGTTGAGGATCCGGCCGTCGGCGAGGAGGCCATCGTGGCCGTGGCTTGTGTAGGGATCGAGGGCGACGTCGCAGACGATCCCCACCGCGTCACCGGTCTCGCGGCGGATGGCGCGGACCGCTCGGGAGGCGAGATTGTCGTCGTCGAAGGCGTGGGCGGCGTCGTCGCTCTTGTGTCGGCCCTCGACGACTGGAAAGAGCGCGATCGCCGGGATCCCGAGGGCTGCCGCCTCGGCCGCCGCCCTCACGATTCCCTCGATCGAGAGCCGCTCGACCCCCGGCATCGCCCCCACCGGCACCGCCGCGGGGTGGTCGTGGACGAACAGCGGCCAGATCAGGTCAGCCGGCGTCAGGACCGTTTCTGCCACGAGGCTTCGCAGCCAGGCGTGCTGGCGGATCCGCCGCGGGCGGGTGGTGGGAAAGGTGGCGGCGGCGGGGAGGAGCGGTTCGGACATGGGGCGCAGCGGGCCTCGGGTGGCTTGAGCGGGGGGGTGCAGGGGGCGGTCAGCGGTCGTCGACGACGATCACACTGCCCAGCGGCACCGGCGGCGGCGCGGGGGGGCCGGTGAGGGACGCGATCGCACAGGCCTCGTCGGTCTCCCACACGCTCACCTGGCGGGCGACGACGCCGAGGTCGGCAAGCACGCCTGGGCAGACCACCTCGAGGAGGTAGCGGGCCATGTTCTCGGCGGTCGGATTCCAGGGGAGGAGAAAGAGCTTCGACGGGGTCGACTGCTGCACCGCGGCGATCGCGCCAGCGTCCTCGACGAAGAGGATGAAGGCGTGGTCCCAATTCGTGTCGAGCCAGCCGAGGAGCCGCTTCTTGATCAGCGAGAAATCGACAATCCGCCCTACGTCATCGACTGTCGCCGCGCCTCCGGCCGCCACCACCTCGACATCGACCCGGTAATTGTGGCCGTGGAGGTAGGCACACTTGCTCTCGTGCCGGTAGAGCCGATGGCCGGCACAGAATCGCAATTGCCGCACCAGCGCGAGGCTGGTCGTCGAGGCCTGTCGGGATGGCATGGGCGCCGGCGGCTCCGGAGCGTGGAGAGAACAGACGAATCATACCCCGGCGTTTGCACCCGGGCAGGGCCGCGGACCTGGCAGGCCTTGCCAGATTTGCCGGGGGACTTCTTCCCGTGGCATAATCCCCGGGGGGGGCCGTGTCGAATCTGCCGCCGCCGAAACCGTTTTCCAGAATGATGAGTTCTCCGATGCTGCGCCCCGATCCCACCGACGTTCCCTGGGCCCTCAGACCGGCGGCCGTCCACCTCCTCGGCCTCCTCCTCCTTGTGCCGCTGGCGGCCCGGGGGGCCGATCTCCCGGCGCAGGCCGCTCTTCCAGCGCAGGCCGCACTTCCAGTCCGCGAGGTAAGCGTCTTCAAGGATGGCCACGCCTTCGTTGTCCATCGTGGTAGCGTCGCGGTCGATGCCAAAGGGAGCGCCGTCCTTCGCCATCTCCCCGCCCCGGTGATGGGGACGTTCTGGGCCGGCGCGACCGACGAGGGGGTCGGGTTGGCCGCCGTCACCGCGTCGCAGGGCCGGGTCAGGGTCGAGCGAACGGCGCTCTCGCTCAAGGAACTCGTCGACGCCAATCCCGGCGCGGAGGTGCTCGTCACCGAAGTCCCGCCCGCCAACCGCGATCCGGTCCCCTACGAGGCGACGATCCTGCCGGCGCCGGTGCAGACGTCAGAGGAACTCGAGTCGCTTGCGCCTCCGGGGGACGGCCCCAAGCTGCCGGTCGCCTCCGATCTCGTTTTCCTCAGGACCGACGCCGGCACCCGCGTCCTCCCGCTCTCGCGCATCCAGGATCTCACGTTCCGTGCGGGGCCTGCCGCGAAGCTCGGCCGCGAGGAGTTTCGTAGCACGCTCACCCTCAGCATGATCCGCCGCGGTGCGGGTGACGGCGTCGCGCCGCTTGCGGAAGGGGAAGCGGGTGTGGGGCTGATGTATGTCCAGCGCGGCCTCCGCTGGATCCCCTCCTACCGGGTCGAGCTCGACGGCAAGGGGCAGGCCCGTGTCTGGCTCCAGGCGACGCTCGTCAACGATCTGGTCGACCTCGACGACGTCACCTGCAACCTCGTCGTCGGTGTTCCGACGTTCGCTCTGCAAGGTTCCGCCGATCCGATCGGTCTGGAGCAGGTGGCGGCCCGTCTCGCGCAGGCGGTCAATCTGGAAAACGGCAACCGCTTCGGCAATTTCTACGCCAACTCGATGATGTCGCAGGTGGCCGGTGGGGCCGGCGCGGGGGTGGCACCCCCCCAGGATGCTGATGCGGGCGATGCGAATGGCGAGAAGACGGAGGATCTCTACGTCTTTCGCCTCGAGCATGTGAGCCTCAAGAAAGGTGAACGGATGGTGGTGCCGGTGAGCGTCGGCTCGCTTCCATACCGGGATTTTTTCAAGCTCGAGATCCCCTTCACGCCGCCGCCCGAGTTTGTTCAGCAGCTCGATCCCCGGCAGGGGGCAGAGTTCGCGCGGCTCATGGCGGCGCCGAAGGCGGTCCACACGATCCGCCTCTCCAACACCTCCAAGGCACCGCTGACGACGGCGCCGGCGCTGGTCATGCGCGATGGCCGCGTCCTCGCCCAGGGGATGCTCAGCTACACTTCAGTTGGCGCCGAGGTCGATCTCGCCGTCACCACCGCCGTCGACATCCGCGTCACGAAGGAGGAGCAGGAGACGCGCCGCGTCCCCAATGCCCAGAACTGGAACGGTGACCAGCTGGCCAGGCTCGAGCTCATCGGAGAGCTGACGCTCAAAAACCTCCGCGGCCAGCCGGTCGACATCGAGGTGGTGCGGCACGTGTTCGGCTCGGTCGAATCGGCCGACCACGACGGCGTCATCGAACGGGTCAACGTCCTCGAGGATCTCTCCCTCCTCGGCCAGGCCGCCGGGCCGGCGGGCCCGGGGAGGGGCGGCCCGGCTGGATTCGGCTGGTTTAACTGGCCCCCGTGGTGGCGGCAGTTCAACGGCGCGGCGCGAATCCGCTGGCAGGTGCGGCTCGAGCCCGGCGCGGAGACGTCGCTGGAGTATGCGTGGAGCTACTACGGGAGGTAGCCGGCTTCAATCGAGACGTTCGCCGGGCCCTTCGGGCAGATGTCCGTAGGTTTCGTCGAGGACATGGAGCTGGAGATCCTTCATCGGCGATGCCACCATGCGGGCCACCGCCGCCCGGGGGTCGAGATGGCGGTCGTAGTAGTCGCGGCATGCGACCCGCCTAGACTCGATCCGCGCCGCCGGCAGTCCACGGATTTCTTCGACGCGTGCTAGGAGCTCCTCGGCCGAGCGGAAGACAAAGCAGTTCCTGCCATCCTCGAGCGCCGGGAAGAACCAGTCGGGGTAATTCGTGAGCGGGATCGTGCCGACTCCCATCGCCTCGATGATGTTGTGCGACATCGGCATGATCGTTCCCGGTGGACAGAGCAGGAAGTCCGCCGCGGCGATGGTCTCAAGCCAGGCTTCCGGTTGGATTCGCGCCCGCGCGGAATCAATCAGCACTGGCCGGTTGCTGCCATGGATCCGCCCGAGATCCGCCGGGCCGGAAACCTCAAACCAGCCACCACCGGCGCGGAGGAGTTCGATGACCGCATGTCGCGTCATCATCCCGTACCGGGCCGTGATGATCTCCTGATTGTCGTAGTAGCCGGCGTGGCAGGACCCGGCGAACAGCAGCCGAATGTCCCTCGGCACCGTGCGGAGAGAGTCTTTCTGCTGCCATCGCCCGGTGTGGATGAGTTGCGGGGAGACGCCGTAGGGAACCACAAAATCCTGCTCGTCGAGCACCAGTCTCGGGCCGTAGTCGTAGTGAACGTGCCAGCGACGCGCTGC
>SIAG01000025.1 GCA_009691925.1 Planctomycetaceae bacterium | reverse complement strand
GAGAGTCCCAACGCCTCGTCGAGTTCTCGATACGCAAGCCGCCCAGCGTCGCTGGTTACCTTGCTCTCCAAGAACGTCAGCCTCACAGTACGGTGGAAATCGACACGCAACTCACCCTTTCGGGAGTCACCCTTTGGGTTCCCCCTCCGAAGAGGAGGACTTGGCAGGAAATCCCTGATTTACAGCGGTCATGCGCAAATCCCGTGCCAATTGGGAAGGGGAATCTGGGGAACGCTGGTTGAGACCCGCACGGCTCGAAGCCGGCGGCGCGCGTTCGCTAGGGCCGTCAGCGGGTCGCCGGCACCGCTTCGGTCGCCGACGCTGTCCGCACCGGCTGGGCCTGCTGGCGGAGCCGATCGATGGCCGCCACGAGCTGCTGGTACTTCGTCTCGTCGAGCTCCCCCGAAATCACCCCCTGGGGGCGACCGAAGGTGTCGATGACGAGGATGTTGGGAACGTCGGTGGCCATGCCGAAGGTCTTGGGCATTGTCCCCTTGAAGTCGAGCCACACCGGCACGTGCGGCGACTCCCTGCGGATCTGCGACCGAACGACCGGATGAACCGCCCTGGGAATCTCGGGGAGACAGGCGACGGCGACGGCATGGACATTCGGAACGCGGGCCCCGGCCGGCCAGCCGGCGATCCCCGAGACCGGCTGCCGCGCCCATTCCGGTCCTTCCACCTTGGCGGCATGGGGGTGGTAGTGGACGTGGAGCCGCTGGCCGATTTCGTGGGCCGACTCGGCGCCGTTGCGGTCGGCGTAGAGGAGGACGATCACGTCACCCCGCAGGGCAGCGGTGTCGTGCGCCTGACGGTTTTGATCCTCCATGACGATGTTCACCGTCGGCGCGGCCGGCGCGGCGGCAGGGATGGCGCGGGCCGGGCCGGCCGTCACCGGTGCCGGGGCAGCCGGGGCACGCGGCGCGGGAGACTGGGCATGGACGATCGGCATCCCCAGGAACATGAACACGAACCCGAGCAGGCAGGCGTGGGCGGGAGAGGGGCGCGGCAGCGTCATGAGGCACCGGAAAGGGGGTTGGGGGCAGGTGCGGGGAGAAGGGGATAGCAGGCTGACTCGCGCCGGCACAAGGTCGGTTCCCGGGGGCGAAGATCAGGCCGCGGAGCGTTTCCCAGAGCGGTCGGCCCGCGCGCCGAAGTCGACCGCGATGACCTCCTCGACGCCGCTTTCCCCTCCTGCCCCTTCGTCGGCTTCTGTTGCCGACTCGCGATGGAGCAACCGGAGCACGGCGGGGAGGAAGACGAGCGCCGTCACCGTGCAGGTGGTGACACCGAGCGTGAGGAGGCGACCGAGGCTCTCGAGGCCACGGTGGCTCGCCACCATAAGCGCGCCGAATCCGAGGATCGTCGTCAGCGCATCGACGAGGACGGAGTTGGCCGTCGATGGGCTGATCCGATAGGGGCCGGGGCGCTCGAGGGAGTCGTGGACAATGTGAACGCCGTAATCGACGGCGATCCCGAGCACGAGCGGAATGCCGATGAGGTTGGCGGGATTGAGGTCGATCCCCAGCAGGCCCATGAGGCCGAACGTCTGCCCCATCCCCATCGCCAGCGGGAGCGCGGCGAGAAGGGCATGGCGGATCGAGCGGAAATCGAACCACAACACCGCGAGGATCACCAGCAACGCGGAGATCGCCGCCTGCTCGTAGCTCCGCTTCATCTCCAGCGACGCCTCGTACGCCTGAAGCGGGTTGCCGGTGGCGCGGGGATCGACGCCGCGGACATCCGTCACGAAGCGCTCGAGCGATTCGAAGTTCCAGATGTCGCCGCGGCCGTAGATCTTGAGGAGGTGCTTGCCGCTCGATCCGACAAACCGCTCGACGAGACTCGCGGGGAGATCCTCGAGTGCCGGGGGATCGGGATCGGAGACCGCCGCCAGGGCATGGAGGCGGCCGACGAGATCACCGGCGGAACGCTGCTGGAAGGTGGCGAGGGCCTGGTAGCAATCGGCCGGGCCCATCTGCCGAAGCGAATCACGAACGCGCTCGAGATGCCAGGCCGTCCGCAACGCCCCCGGCCGCTTCGAGGCCTCCGCCTGCGCCCAGGCGAGCGTCTCTCCGAGGGCATCGAGCCGGTCGACGGGGATCTCCGGCGGCCGCTCCGGGAGGGTCGCCAGACGGGCCCGGATCCGCTCGATGATGGGGCGCTTCCGTTCCTCGTCCGTCGGCACCAGCGACGCGATCTCGTCGACCCGCTCGACCGTCGGCAGGAGAAGGATCTGTTGCTTCCGTTCGAGGAGCTCTTCGCGCGTGTCGGCCATTGAGAGGGCATACCACACGCTCTGGTCGCACTCGGCGAGGAGCTTCTTCTCCACCTCCACGCTCTCCAGCCCCTCCGGCTGCATGTTGAGAAGGTTGTGGTCGTAGCGAAGATCGTGGAGCCCCGACACGATCGCCAGCGTCGCCGCCAGCCCCGCCAGGGAGACGAAGCGGGGATGGCGCACCACCGGCTCGAGCCAGGTATGCACCGGAACCGGTTCGGGGATGTGACGGCCGAGCGGGCCGCGATCGACCAGCGCGATCACCGCAGGGAGGACGAGGAGCTCGGCCGCCGCACAGAGCATGATGCCGCCACCGGCGATGAGCCCCAATTCGGCAACACCGACGAAGCTCGTCAGGGCCGCACAGAAGAACGCCACCGCCGTCGTGATCGCGCCGGTGAGGATCCCCGGCCCGACCGCACCACTCGTCTCCAGCAGCGCCTCGGCACACTCGAGCCCGCGGCGGCGGGCCTCGAGGTAGCGCCCCACGTAATAGGTGCCGTAATCGATGCCGACGCCGATCATCGTCACGGTGAAGGTGACGCTCAAGATGTTGAGATGGCCGACGGTGACCGTGGCCCAGGCGAAGGCCCACGCCATGCCGATGACGAGGACGCCGTTGGCCATCAGCGCGTGCCGCACGCCCCCGAAGCCGGCGATGATCACGATGACCACCGCTGCCATCGAGAGCCCGCTCGCCCAAACCATCGATTGGGCGCTCGCCCGCATCTCGTCATCCTCCATCACCGGCAGCCCGGTGAGGCCGATCGTCACGGCCGGATGGCGGGCCGCCACGCCGCGGATCAGGCGCCGCAGCTCGTCGGTCGCCTCCGACGCGCCGGCGAAGCCGCCATTGGATTTGGCGAGCCGCAGGAGGACAAATCCCATCCGCCCCTCCTTGGCGAGGAGCTGGTCGCTGGAGAGATCGCGGAGGGTGGAGAGCGAGGCGGGCATCCCCGGCCAGGGGGAGATGAAATCCTCCGGGCCCGTGGCAGCCATCCGGGCTGCCGGCTCGAGCCCCGCCACGAGGCTCTCGGCGTAGCGCTCGAGCGTCGCCACGGGCAGTTCACGCGGAGCCGGGGCGTTGCGCGGCGAGCCGAGCACCATCTGGCTGGCGAGCCCGCCGACCATCGAGCCGACCTTGAGCCTCGCCCAGCCGCCGTCGAGGATCGGATGCGATTCCTCGAGAAAGTGATCGATCTGCTCGAGCTCTTCGGGAGAGAGGTAATGGAGCCCCTTGGCGCGGATGCGGGAGAGATCGACGGCGTGGAAGACGGAGCTGAAGAGCCGCTCGTCGTGGGCCACCTCCTCCGACACCTCCTCGAGGACGCGGATCGTCTCCGCCCGCGTCGGCCCCTCGACGACGACCACGGCATCGTCGTCCTCGCCGAACTCGGCGACGTAATCGACCCACAGCTTGTTGTAGTCGCTGCGCGGATCGAGGAGATCGGTGCGGTTGACCTTGTACCCCAGGCCACGCGCCGACCAGACCCCCGACAACACCGCGGTGACGACGGCGACGGCAACGATGGTCCATCCGGCCCGGAGGCAGAGATGGGTCCAGGCGACGAGCGCCCGCCCGATCAGGCCTGGATGGGCGTGGCCCGGCCCGGTCGGCCGGGGAGCTGGGGCAGGAGCCGAAGTGCGATCGGTGGGATCGTCCTGGCGCATGCGGTGGTTCACCTTCCGTGGCGAGGTCTCCGGGACCGTCCGGTGGCTCCGGGGGAGGGCGATAGTAGGGACTCTGCACAGCAGGGCCAACCCCCGATTCGCGTGAAATCTGGTAATTCAGGAGGTCTGAGTCGACTCTCCCGATTGAAAGGGGAATGACTGTGCCGCACCGGCTGCCCAGGCCGAAAACTCTCCCTGCAGGGTGGCCGGGGCGGGTCACCGGCGGGAAGTTTCCGGGGGGAAATGTTTCATGCGTGCGCGAATGTGGGGTCTGTCGGCGGCCATCGGGCTGCTGGCAGCCTGTGGGACGGTCGGTATCGTCCCGGCGGTTGAACCGGTGGCCGGCGGCTCGTCGCTGTCTAGCATCTTCGGCGACGGCGGCTCGTCGGGGCGCGATGCCCGCAAGTCGGCCAGCAAGGCGATGCCTCTGGACGGGATGGCGGAGGCTGACCGGCGGGCGGCGGAGAAGATCCTCCGCAACCCGACGCTCTACCGCCGGCTCCCCGTCGAGTCGTTCACCTGCAATCGGGCCCTCCTCGACTTCTCCTTGGCCCATCCGGAGGTCGTCGTCGACATCTGGCGGGTGCTCGGAATCAGCAAGGTCGCGCTCGATCCCACCGCACCGGGCCAGTGGCAGATGAGCGATGGCTGGGGTACGGAGGGAACACTCCGCCTCCTCCACCACGAGCGCACGGTCGAAGGGGGGACGATGGTGCTCCTCGGTCAGGGGGGCTACACCGGGCCACTCTCGCCGCAGCCGTTGTCGGGATCGTGCCTCCTCCTGGTGCGCTACCGTCCCACCGGCGCCGCCGCCGACGGCACCGCCCGGCACGCGATGCAGGTCGATGCCTTCCTCGATGCCGATGGCGTGGGGCTCGAGATCGTCACCCGCACGCTCCAGCCGCTGATCGTCCGCTCGAGCGCCTCAAACCTCCACGAGATCTGCCAGTTCATGGCATCGCTCTCTGCGGCCGCCGCGGAGAATCCCGAAGGCGTGGCGCGGTTGTCCGGCCGGCTGACGAACATCGAACCTGCCGACCGGCAGACGTTCGCGGCCCTGGCCCGCGACGCGGGAGCCGGCGGCATCACCGTCGACCCGATCGCCGCCGAGAAGCTTCCGGCGAAGCTCGCCTCACGCTGGATTCCGGCCCGTCAACTGCAGACGGAACGGATCCGCTAGAGCCGGCCAACGGCTCTTCCGCACTCGTCGTCGCCACGACCGGGATACCGGGGGGCTTCCCGGCCGTGGCCGACGGGCATCGGATGCTTGTCAGCGTGTCAGATCGGCGCGGGGGGGCGGCGACGTCTGGGCGACCCGCGGGCGGGCCTCGGTTGCGACCAGATAGGGGCGCTTGTACTCCGGCATGTAGCCGCGGGCTCCGCGGACAGAGATCTGCTGCCCCACCAGCGGCGCCAGATTCACCCCCGGCTGCGGGTTGACGAAGACGACGACGTTGTTGTTGCCATCAACCAGCGCCCAGCGCGGCGCGTCGGGGCGGCGCGAGACGACCGTCGCCAGCCGCCCGGTCGACTCGCTCACATCCGGGGGGGTCCAGCCGGGACGGCCATCGGCCGGAGCGCCGCCGGGAAGGACACCGGGACGGATGGGGCGCGTCCCGACCCCACCGAGACTTGACCACATACTCCCCAAGCGCAGCGGCGACGGGTCGGTCGGCGGCCCGGCGGCGAACGATTGCTGTTTGGACTGGATCGCCTCGAAGCGCGCGATCCGGGCATCGATGGCATCGGCCCGGAGCCGATCGGGATTGGAGTTCGAGCGGGTGGCGGCGAGCCGCAGTCGCTCGCGGAGCTGGGGGAGGTTCCAGGCGTCGGGCGGGCCCGCCACCGCCAACGAAAGGGCCAGATCGATCTCGGCCATTTCGTCGGCCATCGAGACGGGGGGGGCGACGACCGCGACCGGCGGCGGGGCCTCGAACACCCCAGTACCACGCGGCAACCAGCCGGCGAGCATCCGCTTCGCCTGCGGCACGGCTCCGAGCGGCTGCGGCGGCGCGGGGGGGGCGGGCACGGGGGGCAGGGGCGCCTCGTTGGCCGCCAGGGTGATCGGTTCCTCGGCCCGCGGGAGTGGTGCGATCATCGCTGCCGCTGGAGCTCGTTCCTCCCCGCTGCCACCGGCTGGGCTGACGCCGGCGTCGAGCGCTGCTTGACGGATGGACGGCGACGACGCGAGGTCGGCATGGCGGACCCAACGAAACTCGCCCGCCGGTGGCTCGATCCGGGCCCACAGGCCGGCATGCCGGCCGCGGTCGATGCGAGCGCGATCGAGGACGCGGACGCGCTCCCCCGCTTCCAGACGCACCTGGGCGACATGGCGCAGATCGTTGAGCTGCGACCCGACACGGGCCACGGCCCCGTCGGCGACGACCACACCGACGCCGGCCCGCGCCTCACCGGCAGGGGAACGGGCGACGGGGTCGAGGGCCGCCTCGTCATCGATGTCGGCGGCCCGGACCCAACTGAAGCTCCCCTCGACCGGACGAACGGCACACCATCCGGTGGCGTCGATCGCCCACACCTCGAGCGCCCGCCCGAGCGCGAGCCGCTCGGTGGGGTAGAAGTCGTCGCCGGGCCCGGCCCGCAGATAGGCCCTATCAACGCCGACCTCGGCCGCCATCGGGAGCCTTCCCTCGCTCTCTGGCACCGGCCGATCCGCCGGATCGGCGCCGCGCAACACCGACACCTCGACCGGCTCCGTCGGGGCCTGCCCGCGAACCTCCGCCCCCGGCGGCAGCAGCCAGGCGGCGAGGGGCAGCAGCACCCACAGCGCCACCGTTGCCCGGCACAACGCCCGGCCAGCGGGGGCGAGGTGCGCTGGGGTGGCCATGGGGCGCAGCGGCCGCGCAAAAACAGCGCGTTGGGGAGGCATTGCCATGGCGTGAGCATCCATTCCCTGGAAACCCGCCGGTTTGACGGCGGCAATCCCCACAGGCGATCCATCGCCTGCCGAGCGGAAAGCCGCCGCGGATTCTGCCAAAACGCAAGCGCGTAGACGAGGCTTGGGCGACCTCGTCTACGCGCTGTGGGCAGGCCGTCGAGACGGCCCACCAGTGGTCTTTTAGTCCACCGACGGACGCCACTCAAGCCGCGATTCGGGATTTCATCCCAATCGGGAAAACGGCCCTTTTTCGCCCTCTCCTCCCCGGCCAAGCCCCCCTCTCAAGAGCGGACAGCGGCTCGGCGGGGAGGGTCAGGAAACCTGGGCGATCGGCGGCGGCGGCCAGGGGTGGTCTGCAAGCTGCGCCAGCGCCAGCACGAGGCTCTGCGTTCCCAGCCGCCCCCGGCCTTGGGCCAGCAGCGCTGTAGAGAGCGACTCCACCAGCGCCAGCCCCGGCAGCGGAAGGGCGAGACGGCGCGCCTCGTCGAGCGCCAGCCGCATGTCCTTGACGAAGTGCTCCACCATGAAGCCGGGGGCGAAGTCCCCGCGCACGATCCGCGGAGCGAGGTGGGAGAGCGACCACGATCCGGCGGCCCCGGCGGAGATGGCGCGGAGTGTCGTCTCGACATCGAGACCGGCACGGTGGGCGAAGAGGAGTGCCTCGCACATCCCCACCATGCCACCGGCGATGGCGATCTGGTTGACGAGCTTCGTTCGCTGACCGGCCCCGGCGGCACCACAGGCGACCACGTTCCCGGCCACGGCGCCCCAGCACGCCGCCAGCGCCTCGCGCGGGGCATCCGCTCCGCCGATCATCACCGTCAGCGTTCCCTCGCGCGCGCCCTTGTCGCCCCCCGACACCGGGCTGTCGAGGCTCCACACGCCCCGCGCCGCGGCGGCCGCCTCGATCTCCTCGGCCAGCCCCGGCGAGCTCGTGGTGTGGTCGACGAGGATCGTGCCGGGCCTAGCTCCCGCGAGGACGCCTTCCCCACCGAGGATCGTCGCGCGGACGTCGGCAGGATGCCCCACCATCACAAACACGACGTCGGCCTCGGCGGCGACGGCAGCCGGCGAATCGGCCCAACGGCAGCCACGCTCAAGGAGCGGTTCGGCTTTCGAGCGCGAGCGGGTGGTGAGGAGGATGTCGAAGCCGGCATCGCGGAGCCGGCCGACCATCGACCGCCCCATCACGCCGGTGCCGACCCAGCCGAGACGGGTGACACCGGGCCGTGCCAGGGCCGGGGGGGAGCCGGCCATGCCGGCCGATGTCGTCGACTGCGCCGTCACGTTCATACCGTTGTCTCCTCGTGAAACGTCCTTTCGTCGGTGGAGAGCGACCGTGCGCCCGCCTGCCGACAACGCCCCTCTCACCAGCGATCGATCGGTCGGTCGAGCACTTCGCGGAGGAGGACCACCTGGCGGATGGTCTTGGGATCGCGGAACATCGCCACGAGCTCATGCGCGACCGTCGGCACCGTCTGCGGCGCAACCGCCGACTGGTCACCGCCGCCGGGCCGGATCCCCGCGTGGGCGAGATCGTGCGCGAACGCCCCCTCGACATGCCGACCAATCTCGTCGGCATGGCCACCGAGCATCGCCGCGGGGATATTTGCCGCCGGCTTCCCCGATCGTGCCGGCGGGGCAGCGGAACGGTTTGCCGCCGGCAACGGCGTCCGACGCACGCTCCCCTCCTGGCCGCGCGGAGAAGCCTGCGACGCAGGCCTCACGGCCACCGGTTCGCGCCGTGGGGAGGCCTTGGGGAGAATCGGCGGATTCTGGGGGGTGCGGCGTGGAGGATCGGGAATCCCCCCCTCCGCCTGCCCGCGCCGGAAGGCCTCGATCTGACGCTGGAGATCCTCCTGGGCTGCACGGCTATAACGCTCACCGGCGAGCAAGACCGGCGGCCGCACCTCCCGGACCTGACCGGGCGCCGGCCCGACCGGCCTGCCGGCATTCGGATCACCTCCCGCGACCTTTCCTCCTCCGCCGATCCGCCGCACGACCCCCACGACCTGCGACACGATCCAGATCAGGAAAAACAGAAACGGGATCAGCCCCTCGAGCCAATCGTTCGCGGCCAGCGGCAGGACCAGACACGCGCCGAAGGGGGCAGGGAGCATCGGGGATGGTTCCGCAGCGGGCAGTGGAGAAGGGGGACGCGATCGGCGCGGGCTCACTGCCCGGAAGGCACGGCATGGGTCGCAGTGGCCGGCCCGTTGCCGACGCCAGCGATCGCCCGCCGCATGTCGGTGTCGGCCTGGAGATTGCGAATCTTGTAATAGTCGACGATTCCCAGCCCGCCACTGGCGAGCGAATCGGCGATCGCCCGCGGCACCTCCGCCTCCGATTCGACGAGCTGGGCTCGGCTCTCCTCGATCCCGGCGATCATTTCCTGTTCCTTCGCAACCGCCATCGCCCGGCGTCCCTCGGCGTTGGCCCGGGCGACACGCGTGTCGGCTTCGGCCCGGTCGGCCTGGAGGCGGGCGCCGATGTTCGCCCCGACGTCGATGTCGGCGATGTCGATCGACACGATCTCGAAGGCGGTGTTGGAGTCGAGGCGGCGGGCGAGCACGGTCTTCGAGATCACATCGGGGTTCTCGAGGACGTTCGTATAGCGCTCCGCCGAACCGATCGCCGAGACGATCCCCTCGCCGACGCGGGCGACGATCGTCTCCTCGGTAGCGCCGCCGATGAGCTGGTTGAGATTCGTCCGCACCGTCACCCGGGCCCGGACTTTGAGTTGGATGCCGTCCTTCGCCACCGCATCGAGCGTCTCGCGCCCGCTGTTGCGGCCTGGGCAATCGATGACTTTCGGATAGACGCTCGTCTGCACCGCCTCGCGGACATCGCGCCCGGCCAGGTCGATCGCCGTTGCCAGCTTCCAGTTGAGCTCCTTGATCTTCGCCTTGTTGGCCGCGATCAACGCTTGCACCACGAGGGGGACGCGGCCGCCGGCCATCGAGTGCTCCTCGAGCGCCTGCCGCGTGATCCCGGTGGAGTCTCCGAGCCCGGCCTGCACCGCCATGATCTTGCTGCGGACGATGACGTTCGGGTTGACCTTCTTGAAGCTCATGGCGACGAGGTCAAACAGTCCGATGCCGGCGCTCGAGGCGTACGATTGGAGCCACAGCCGCAGGTAGCGGGCCAGCATGGCGACGATGCCGAGCCCGATGACGAGGACGACCAGAAGAACAACCGGGAGGACGAACGGGGGCATCAGAGGCTCCGGACGGGAGACAGGGACCACGAGATCGGGGGAATCGGCGGGACCGGGGAATCGGCCGACGGGGCAACGACTCCAGCGTTGTTTCGGGGAAGCCCCCAGTCAAGCGTCGGGGGCGTCGAATGCCTCGAAGGTGAAGTTCTCGAGGGTCGGGGAGAGCCGGGGCGCTTCCGGGGACGACGGTTTTTCCGGTTCGTCCGCCCGTTTCGCCCCGTCCCGGTGCCGGCCGTCACTTTCTTCCTCCCGCGGCAGGGGGCGCACGACCACAGCCGCTCCCTGAGCCGCCACAACAACCACCTCCGTGCCGGCGTCGATCGGGCCCCCTTCACTCACCCCGTCGACGGTCTCCGTCCCGATGACCACCGTTCCCCAGGGAAGGAGATCGATCGTCGTCCGCCCGGCTTGGCCGATGAGGTCGCGGGCCCGCTGCCGCCGCGGGGCGTCGGGCACGACGTCGTCCGGCTGCGGCGGGGGCGGGAGGACACGCCGACCAAGAGGCGTCTCCGGGAACCAGCGGAACGCCAATCCGATGATCGCCGGCACGACGGCCACCGAGAGGGCGATCATCCCGGTGCCGGCAGCGGGGCCGAGCTCGAGGAAGGCGGTGGCGATCGCGGCAATGATCGCCGCCAGACTGACGAACGCGAGCACGCCCCCTGAAGGGACAAAGACTTCGAGGATCATGACCCCGATCCCGACGAGGAACAGCGCGGCGACCCACACGACCGGGCTCATCCGTGTGTTCCCCGCTCCCCGGAGGGGACGGCGCGGACCAGCAGCCGCCCACCGCGGACCGCCACCACCGCCACCGGCATCCCCGGCTCGATCAGATATCCGTCGCTGACAACGTCGTGGATCTCCCCGCCGAGCCGCGCTTTTCCGGAGGGGGCGAGCCGCGATGTCGTCTCCCCTTCCCGGCCGACGAGGCTCTCGAGGGGATCGCCGAGGCTGTCGGCCTCATTCTCGCCGGGAGGGGCGAGGAGGACATGCCGGAAGAGGCGCGACTCGGGGAGCCAGCGCCGGGCGAAGATCGCGAGGATCGTGACGCCGACAGCAGCGCCGAGGATCCCGAGGAGCGACCACTGGAGCTGGCGGAACTGGTAGGCGTTGGTGGGGAGGACGAACGACTGGCTGGCGAGGATCAGCGACGCCACCATGAGCAGACCTCCGCCGAGCCCGAGGATCCCGAAGCCGGGGAGGACGAAGATCTCCGCCGCCAGGCAGACCAAGCCGGCGAGGAACAGCATCACCTCCAGCCATCCGCTCGTGCCGTGGAGATGGTTGCTCCAGAAGTAGATAATGAACGCGACCATCGCCACGAAGCCGCCGAAACCGATGCCCGGGGTGTGGAGCTCGATGTACAGCCCAGCGCCCCCGATGAGGAGGAGGAGCCAGGCGATCCCGGGACTGGCGAGGGCGTCGAGGAGCGTGTCGGCCCACCCCGGTGCGGCGAGCGCCACATCCCCCTCCAGCCCGTAGGCGCGGGCCACCCCCTCGAAGCCCTCGACGACATGCGCCACCAAGCCGAGCGACTCGGCCGCCTTGCCATTGAGCCCCACCGGGCCGACGACGACCTGGGCCCCGAGTTGCCACGCCTCGCGATCGTCGAGCCGATCAAACTCTTCCTCGCAGAAATAACCGACGCGTCCCGTCGCGGGCCGGGTCGCCTGGCGGACGACGAGCCCCGGAGCGACCAGCGCCACCGGCAGCGACCACGACCGATCCCGCTTCTTCGCCACCCCCTGCCAGGCCACGGTGATCGCCTCGGCCCGGCGCTTGTCGATCGCCGCGGCCCCCTCGCCGCCGAGGACCGCGTCGGCCCCCATCACCAGTTCGTCACACGCCGTGGCAATCAGCGCCGCATCCCCGCGGGCCTGGCGCGGCACCCAGGCGACGGTGCGGACGCGCGTGTCATCGAGGCTGGCGAGATAGGCCACCAAGACGAGGCTCTGATCCGGCTCGCCTCCGTCGCTGTCGATCCGCAGGCAGACGAAGTTCCTCCCGGAGGCGATCGCCTCCTCGATCCGCGTCCGGGTGCGGGCGATGAGGTCGGCCGTGATCACGCCAGAGAGCACGACCTGCACTCCCCTCCATCCCCCCTCGAGGGTCGGATCGGCGACGAGGGCCGCCTCGCCTAGGCCGAGGATCCGGGCGGCCTCGGCGGGCGTCCGCGCCAAGCCCCGCGCCACGCCCAATTCGCGTGCCCGCCTCCCCGTCAGCGCCAGGGGCACCGGGCCGATCTCCTCCTCGTCGAGAACCGCCGCCCGCTGGCGGAGGCCGGCCACCTCGGCGGCGGTCACGATCTGGTCGCCGTCATCGGTCGCCACGCGCACGACCCGCGCCTGCGGATCGAGGAGGGCCTGGGCGAGCGCTGGCGGCACGGTCTTCCGCCGGGCGGCGACCTGGCCATAGACGGCGCGCATCGCGTCATCAACCAGCGGCTCGTCGGCGTTGGCCGGCCCGAGGACGGCATCGGGGGCGAGCACGATCTCCTCGCACCCCAGGGCCACGAGCACCGCATGGCCCCGCGCGCCCCCGGGGAGCCAAGCCACCGTCTTCACGCCGGAGAGCCGTGGGTCGGCGAGGAACAGAGCGAGGGCGAGTGAACGGCCAAAGTCGCTCGTCGCCGCGCCGGGCTCGTCGGCCCCGTCGAAGCGGAGCACGAGCACACCGCGCTCGCCGGGGCGGGAGAGGAGCCGATCGAGATTGCGGAGAACCGTCCCCTTAACCTGTTTGTCGCGGTCGCCCGTGATCGGCAGTCGTAGCGGCACAACCACGACCGGGACCTCCCGCGGCGCGACCCCTTCCTCCGCGGCCGGTGCCGCAGCGGCGGGCGGATCAGCCGCCGCAGCGACGCTGGCTGCCGTGCACCATGCCAGCGCGGTGAGCCACACTGCCAGCAGCGCTAGAATCCCGACGGCATCCCGGGCCATCCGCCGACGCCGTGTCGGCGAGAAAGCCGGGGCTGACCCTGATCCCGTTGCGCTGGGGGCCGCGGCGTTAAATGGCATGACCGTCCTCGGTGGTACCGGGGGGCGACAAATGACGAATTCTATGGAGCCGGGCCAAGGTGTCAAAAAAACCAAGTTGAGCCCCCCCCGATCCCGGGCCCCGCTTATACTTCCGCAATGGACACAACCCGCTCGCAAATCATCGCCGAACTGGTTCCCCTGATCACCGCCAAGGCCCTCCGACGCGGGACATTTCGCCTCGCCTCGGGCCGGGAAGCGAGCTTTTACCTCGACGCCAAGCAGGTCGTGCTCGACGCTCGCGGGTCGATGCTCGTCGGCCGCGCGATCCTCGACCTTCTCCGCACCCACGGCCCCCTCCCGGCCGCCGTCGGGGGGATGTCGATCGGAGCCGATCCGGTGACGAGTGCCGTCGTGACGATGGCCGGCGTCGGCGGATTTGACCTCCGCGGTTTCATGGTCCGCAAAGAGCCGAAGGACCACGGCACGAAGCGCTACATCGAGGGACCGGTCGCCCCCGGCGAGAAGGTGGTGATCGTCGAGGATGTGACGACCACGGGGGGATCGTCGCTCCTGGCCATCGATCGGGCGATCGAGTTCGGCCTCGTCGTCGAACGCGTCGTCACCGTCATCGATCGGTTGGCCGGGGCCACCGCGACCCTCGCAGCCCGGGGCATCCCCCTCGATGCCCTCGTGACGATCCGCGATCTGGGGATCGAACCCGACGTTTCCTGATCCGTTGTCGCCGGGCGCCCGTGGCCCGAGAGAGGTTTGCCGCGCATGCCACCGACCCACCCCCGGCGCCGTACGGGACTGGCCCGCTGCGGGCTTGCCAGCCTCTTGATCGGCGCCATCCCCGCCTCCGCTGGAACGACCGGGGAGATCCCCGCCGAACCCTCGGCGGAGGCGATCGCTTCCCTCATCTCCCGGTTGGGAGACGGTGATTTCCAGCGCCGCGAGGCGGCCTCTGCCGATCTCAAGGCGATCGGCCCTGCGGCGGTCGATGCCCTCCTGGCAGCGGCGGAGCTCGACCGGGATCTCGAAGTGGCGCTGCGGGCCCGCTGGCTCGTCGACGCGATCCCCCTCGGCATGCCCCACGATCCACCCGAGGTGACTCAGTTCCTCGAGTCGTACAAGCAACGCGACTTCTCGCAGCGTGTCCGCGTCATGCACCGCCTCCTCCGCGTCGACAACGACGCCGGCATCGAGGCGCTGGCGAGGATCATTCGCCTGGAACGCTCGCCGGAGGGCTCGCGTCTCGCCGCGGCGCTGCTGGTGCGCGAATGGGACGCGGCCAACCGCTGGTGGTCGGCGTTGGCCCTCCACGCCGCCGCCGGACTGGGATCGAGCCAGCGGCCGGCCGCGGCGTTCACCCGAGCGGTGATCGACTTCTCCGCGGCGACGGAGCCGGTGGCCCGCGATGCCGCGTTGGCCGCCGCGGCCAACGCCCTGTCGCAACTCGAGCGGGCCGACGGCGACGACAGGTCCCGAAAGGCGGATGCCGAGGATGGGGAGGAGGAGATCGGTGACGGGCGCCGCGGTGGCGAAGTGACAGAGACCGGCCGGCTCTTCGCCCGCACGCGGATCGCCATGCTGCTCGCGGCCGGAAAGCGGGAGGAGGCCGTCGCAGCGGCGAAGACCCTCCTCGCCGCCACGTGGACCGGGGTCCCTGCCGACCAAATCACCCCCCGCCTCCTGGAACAGCTCGTCTGGGCGACCGAGCTCGGCATCCCCGAGACTGTCGACCAGCTTCACGATGCCCGCCCCGACCTCTTCACGGCCAATCCGCTGGTGACGTATGCGGCCGCGGCCGCGGAACGGGCGCGGGGCGATCGCGCCCGGGCCACGGCCCTGGCCGATGCCGCCTTCGCCCGGCAGCGCGGACCCGGGCGGGGGCGCGACAACGTCAACCAACTCCAGGCGGCGCTCCTCCTGGCACGCTGGGGATGCGTCGACTGGGCGGTGCGCGGCTACACCGCCATCCTCGAAGACCCGCAGTCCTCGCCGATCGAATACTGCTACGCCGCCATCTACGGCGCCGAATACCTCCACGAGCTCGAGCGCGAGGACGAGGCAGCGGCCTGCCTGGGGCGCCTCTTCGGACCGAATCCCCCGCGTCAGGATTTCAACGTCGAGCAACTCCTCACCCAAATCGGGCGCGAGCACCGCGCTACCCACGCCCGGGCCGACTTTTTCGCCTCGTGCGCCGCGGCGGCCCGCGGCGATGCCGCCGAGCGCCGCCGGCTCCTCGAGACGGCCCTCCGCTCACTCGGCAAGGATGTCGATTCACTGATCACGCTCTACCAGCTTCCCGACAACACCCCCGACCAGCGGGCCGACGCGGTCCGCCGCATCAACGAGGCCCTGCGGCAGATCGAGAACGAGATCCAGGCCATGCCCGAAGATGCCAACGGCTACAACGAATGGGCGTGGCTCGTCGCCAACACCGAAGGGGATGCCGAGAAGGCGACCCGTTATTCGAAACAGTCGCTCGTGAAGTCGTTCGACAACTCGAGCTACCTCGACACTCTCGCCCACTGCCGCGCCGCCGCCGGCGATCTCGCCGGGGCCGTCCGCTGGCAGAGCCTGGCGCAGCGCAAAGAACCCCACAACCACACGATCCAAAAGAACCTCGAGCGGTTCCAAGCGCTGGCGGCGAAGGCGGCGGCACAGCCATGACCATGCCCCTCCCCGGGCGCCGGACACCGCTCGATCCCGATCGGTCCGGTGGGTCACAGCCGGTCCCAGAACCGCTCCTGACGACGCTCGCCGACGGTCGCCGGATCGTGGTCCGGCAGGCCGGGACGGGGGTTCCGATCGTCCTCCTCCACGGATTCCCCCTCGACCACACCATGTGGGACGCTCAGTGGGCGCTCGTGGCGGTGGGGGGGGAGCTCGACGGATCTGCCCGGCTGATCGCCCCCGATTTGGCCGGCTTCGGCGGCAGCGATGGTCCGACGGCGTCCTCGATCGCCGGTATGGCCGACGAGGTCGTGGCAATCCTCGACGCCCTCGGGTGCCACGAGCCCGTCGTCGCCTGCGGCCTCTCGATGGGGGGCTATGTCGTCCAGCATCTCGCCGCCCGCCACCCCGACCGCCTCCGCGGGATCGTGCTGGTCGACACGAAACTCGAGGCCGACACGCCCGCTGCCCGCGCCGGCCGCGTCGATCTCTCGGAACGGGTCGGCCGCTGGGGAGCGCGGATCGCCGCCGAGGCGCTTGTGCCACGCCTGCTCGCGCCACGTCTGCTCGCCCCTGGGAGCGGCCGCTGCGCGCTGGAGACACGTCTCCGGGAGACCATTCAACAGACGGCCGTGGCCACGATCCGCACGGCACTGGCAGCGCTTGGCGATCGCCCCGACATGACGGCCGCCGCCACGGGCTTCGTGCCGCCGACGCTCCTTGTCGTCGGTGCGGAGGACGGGATCACACCGCCGGAGTGCCTCGAGCGCGCCGCGGCGGTGATCCGCCATGCGGAGCTCGAGATCGTCGCCGGCTGCGGCCACATGACGCCGATGGAGGATCCGACCGCCTTCAACGCCCGACTGGCCTCGTTCCTCCGGGAACGGGTCGTTACAGCGCCTCTAGCGCACCCTCGGGGGGCGTCGTGACGGACCGATCCTCCGCTTGACCAGCCGTCTCCGGACGACGGGGACCGCCGCCACCCGGCGGCGCCGCGCCGTCTCGGTTGCCGCGGATCGAGCCGGATCGGTCCCCACCGAAGCCGCGTCCGCCAGGGCCACCGCGCCCCGCTGGACCGGGGAACATCGGCCGGGCGTTGAGGCGGGCATAGCGATCGAGCCATTCGAGCCGTTCCTGCGCCTCCAGCGCCACGATCGAATGGCGATCGGCCGGGTCGCGCCAGGCGAGCCAGCGGTGCCACGAGCGGGCCGCCCCGATGAGCGCGTCGAGCTCCTCCTCCGGATCTCCCTCCCCCAGCGCCCGGGCGAGCTCGATGAGGTCGTGGCGGCGGGCGAGCGGAAGCTCCTGGAATGTCTTCGCGGCATCGGAGAGCCGGCGGCGCGACTCGGCATCGAGCTCATGGACCCGCTCGCGGCGGGCGTCGATCTCCCTGGCCGGGGTCTCGGGACCGAACGGGCCTTCCTGGAGGGCCTCGAGCGCCTCGGTGAGCAGCAGCCAGTCGTCGGCCTCCGGGGAGGGATCCTGGGGATCGTCTGGGCGCGCCCCGCGCTCCTCGGGGGAACGGCCGAAGGAGAACCGGCGCGGCGGCGGGTAGCCCCGCTCGGCGACCGACCCCAGGAACGCCACGGAGCCTGCCTCCTGGAGCACGCCGAGGTGTTCGACGACGGGAAGATACTCGAGGATCCGTTCGTCGGGATCGGTGGTGGTGGCACGACCGACGACGAGCCCGAGCACGAGGGCCCCAAGGACACACCCCGCCGGCCGCCACCACGACCGGCTCCGTGGTCGCCGCGGCGGCTGCAGGTGGGGGGCCGTCCGCCCTCCCGTGGAAACCGCGGCCATCTCGATCGTCGTCGAGGCGAGGCTCACCGGGGCGGAGGAGGGAGCCAGGCCATCCAGGAGGATACGGATGTCGTCGAGCGCATCGAGCGCATCGGGGGCATCGAGCGCATCGGGGGCATGGCCGCCGGGCGGGGCGTCAGCGGGCCGTGGGACAGACCGGCTCATGACGCCCCTCCACCGGCCTCGCCGGCTGCAGGAGACCGGATACCGTCGCGCTGATAGGGCTCGAGCGTCGCGCGGAGCTGGTCGCGGGCCCGGAAGAGGAGCGATTTCACCGCCGGCACCGACAGCCCCATCACCGTGGCGATCTCCTCGTACGAACAGTGCTCGAACTTGGCCAGCAGCACCGCCATCCGCTGGTTGTCGTTGAGCGCGGCGATCGCGTCGCGGACGACCGACTGGAGCTCCTGCCGATCGGCCTCGCGTGCGGGACGCTCGCCGCTGGCGGCGACGGCGATCTGCTCCAGACCGACGGCACTCGACGACGCTGACGTCGACGGGGCGACCCCATGCTCCATCCGCCGGTAGGCCCGTTGCCGCAAGTCACTGGCGACATTGTTGGCGATCGTGTGGATCCAGGTGGAGAACTTCGCCGTCTGACGGTAGCCCTCCCGCGCGCGGTAGACGCGGAGGAAGACCTCCTGGGCGAGATCCTGGGCGGTGGAGTGGTCGCCGGTGTGGTGGAGAAAGAGC
>SIAG01000024.1 GCA_009691925.1 Planctomycetaceae bacterium | reverse complement strand
CTTCGTTGAACCGGCGCCAGACGGTATCCTTCTCAACGTGGAGGATGAACTTGGCGTCGCACGACTTGAACTTGATGACGTTCGCCTCGACGATCGACGGGATGCTGTAGCCCCCCGACCCCATCCGGGAGCAATCGATCTCGTCGCCGTCGTCGATGAGCGCGATCGGGCCCACCATGCCGCCGCGGTTGCTGGCGTAGACATGAAGCTCCTCGCGAAGGCTCTGGAGCGTCACCTCGAGATCCTCGATGATCGGATCGCATTCCTCCTGGGTGCCGAACGTCTCCTCGCGGGTGCCTTCGATCGTGTGCTTGAGGAGGTAGTAGAGACCTCGGATGCTCGTCGACTTCTGCTGGTCGATGAGCGCCTTGCAGCCGGTGGCCACCAGGAGCGTCTGCATGTAGCTCTTCGCCTGGGAGAGGTTGAAGAGCTGGCGGCTGTTGGTCTGCCCCCCCATCTCGATGATCCTCCGCGCCTTGTTGAAGCGGACGTTGGAGAGCGTTCGGGCAGGGATCTCGAGTTGCGGGTCACGGCGTTTGACGGCCGAATCGGCCACCCGATTGGCCAGGTCGACGATCTGGCCGAGGGTCTTGGCGTCGACGGGGGGGAGTTTGACGGCGGGCTTCTTCGCAGCTGGCTTCTCAGCAACCGGAGCGGCCAGGGCGGACCCGGCGGAGGTCTTGGCGGAGGTCTTGGCGGAAGCGGAGCGTTTGGGCTTGGCGGCCATCGGCGGTACCATCGGGGGCGGCGGGGAGTTCCGGGAGGGCCCGGTCGGCCGGTATCCTACTCTCGTCGCCCCGCCAGGGCACGATCCCGGAGGATGGGGATCAGTACGGGGGCCGTTCGACCCGGACGACTCGGCGCCACAGCAAAGGAGCAACGCGATGACCGCGATGACGAGGATTCACAGCACGATCTGTTCGATAGCGCTCGTGGCGGGCTGCCTACTCGGGGGCTCCGCGCCGACGCCCGCGTTCGCCCAAGGGGGAGTAGGCCTCCTCGCCAAGCCGCTGGATGAGCAGGCGCGGCCGAATCCGCTCCAGGGCTTGCCCCAGGGAGCGCAGAACATGGCCAAGAACTTCGCCAATGGCGGCGCTGCTCCTGGGGCTCAACCGGCAGCCCCGGCTGCGGACGGCCCCGAGGCGTCGATCATGTCGGTGAAGTACATCCCGGCGTACTTCATCACGGTCCTCGCCGCCGGTCTGGGCCTGTTCGTGGCCTGCAAGTTCAGCGGTCGGCGCCGCGACGTGTAGCCTTCAGTTGCGGCGTGTTCAGCAGCGAACGTCGTCGGCCCGTCCGACCGCCTTCATCGTGCGGAGGAAGTGGGGGCCAGCCTGGAGGGGCGACTCCGCCGGAGCGTCGGTCTTGACCCGCTCCGCGCGGCGCCGCAGCTGCGGGGCATGGAAGAACTCGGCGATCCGCCCTACCACCGTCTCCTGCTCCTCCGGCCGGAGCTCGGGGTAGATCGGCAGGGCGAGGGTTTCGAGGGCGGCCTTCTCGGTCTCCGGCAGGTCGCCGACACCCCAGCCGAGGTGGGCGAAGCATTTCTGGAGGTGGAGCGGCACGGGATAGTAGATCTCGGTGCCGACGCCGCACTTCGTGAGATGGGCGCGGAGGGCGTCGCGCTGGCCACCGGCGATGCGAACCACGAACTGGTTCCAGACGTGGCGGCCGCGAGGTTCGTCGGTCGGCACAGTGACGTGCCGGTCGAGATCGTACTCCGCGAACAGTTCGGCGTAGCGGGCTGCATTCTCTTGCCGCCCGGTCGTCCAGCGGTCGAGGTAGGGGAGCTTGACCCTCAGGACCGCCGCCTGGATCGAATCGAGACGGCTGTTGATGCCGACGACCTGGTGGTAGTAGCGCGGCTCCATCCCGTGCACCCGGAGGAGCTTGAGCTTCGCGGCGAGGTCGTCGCGCGTCGTCGTCATGAAGCCGCCGTCGCCGACGCCGCCAAGATTCTTGGTGGGATAGAAGCTGAAGCAGCCGATGTCGCCGAGGCCGCCGGAGCAGCGACCGTGCCAGGTGGAGAGGATCGACTGGGCGGCATCCTCGATCACCGGGATACCGGCGCTGTTGGCCATCGGCAGGAGCGCATCGATGTCGGCGGTGCGACCGAAGAGGTGAACGGGGATGATCGCCTTCGTGCGCCGGCTGATCTTCCGCTTCACGTCGGCCGGGCTGACGAGGTAGGTGTCGGGATCGATGTCGGCGAAGATCGGCACGGCGCCGAGACGCGTCACGGCGCTGGCTGTCGCGAAGAAGGTGTAGCTCGGCAGGATCACCTCATCGCCGGCCTTGATGTCGAAGGCCATCAGGGCGAGGAGGAGGCTGTCGGAGCCGGAGGCGCAGCTGATGGCGTGCGGCACACCCAGCAGCCGCGCCAGTTCGGTCTCGAGATCGGTGACGTCGGGGCCGAGGATGAACCGGCCGGAGTCACACACCCGCTCGATGGCCGCGCGGATCTCGTTCCGCAGGGTGGCGTACTGGCGATCGAGGGCGAGGAGGCCGACCTGCGGCAGGAATCCCTGCGTCTCGTCGGAGGCCACCGACGGGTCGGTGGGGTTGGCTGATGGGGTGGTGTTTGTGCGGATCATGATGTCCTGCTCCGGTCCTGGCCGCGTACGGGGGGGGCGTCAGCCGGAATGCCTCGACACCCGGCCGCCCTCATCGACATGTGTTTTTGATCGTCACAATCGTCACAGCCGCTGAAGTCAATCGGACGGCGGTTTCCGGTGGCGCTCCCTGCCTCGGAGACCAACGCGGTCCCGCCGGGGGCCGAAGGGCTGGAAAAGGGGGGAATAGGGGAGGTTTCCACACCCAGTCAAGGCCAGGGACGCAGTCGTGCTGTGAGGAGAAGGCGTCAGGCCGCCGCGCATCACCGCAGCGCGGACGGGGAGGCCCGTCGGAAGATTGGGGGCTTGGGGAGGTTGACGCTGCTTCGGTCAATGGGGCGATCGGGCGCGATCCTCTCTGCAACGTTTGACACCACCCCTCCAACAACCCTAGATTCCTTCTGTTTCCAGGTCGCCGTCGGTGCTTTCCGGGCCATGCCGCTCTCGAGAACTTGATGATGGCCCGAGGCGGCAGGGCCAGGCTGGGCGTTTCTTCCCGATGATCACTCCGGCGGCCAGTGGGGCCGTCATCGGGGTTGGCCGGGACTTTGCAGGGGGAGTCGAGCGGAGTTCGGGGGCTAGTGTCCCGGGGCCGCGAGTCGGATAGCAGCCATGACGCTCATCGATCTCGGGCCGATTGCCCAAAAACTCGACCTGCCTGTCGGCGGTGTCGATGCAGTGGTACGACTCCTCGACGAGGGGAACACCGTTCCCTTCCTGACGCGTTATCGGCGCGATCAGACCGGAGGGCTCGACGAGGTCGACATCCGCAGGATCGCGGAGGCAGTCGCGAAGGCCAGGCAGATCGCCGACCGCAAGCAGACGATCCTCCGCACGATCAAGGGGCAGGGAAAGCTTACCGAGGCGCTTGAGCAGCGGATTGAGGCTGCCGCGAGCACCAAGCAACTCGAAGACCTCTACCTTCCCTTCAAGCCACGGAAGCTCTCGCTGGCGGAGATTGCCAGGCAGCGGCGGCTTGAGCCCCTCGCCCGTGAGATCCTCGCCGCCGACCCGGCGGCAGCCGATCTCGACAAACGCGCCGCCGACTTCGTCGATGCCGACGGCCAGGTGGCAACCTTCGCCGATGCCCTTCTGGGCGTCGGGCACATCATCGCGGATGTGTTCGCCGAGCGGGCCGATGTCCGCCAGGCCATGCGGGCGATCCTCTCCAAGCAGGCTCATCTCGCTAGCCAGCGGGTGGAAACGGAGGGGAAGGCCCTCTCCAAGGACGAAAAGCACTACCGCGATTACTTTCAATACTCCGAGCACATCCAGCGGATCCCCCCGCACCGCGCCCTGGCGATCAATCGTGGTGAACGGGCCCGGTTGCTGAAGGTTCGGATCGAGGGTCCTGTCGACGAGATGCAGGCAGCGGCCGAGGGGTTCCTGGTCGATCCGGCCCATCCGCACGCCGATTTCCTCCGCGGATGTGCCCGTGACTCCGTCACCCGACTTGTGCTCCCGAGCCTCGAGCGGGAGATCCGCCGGGAGATCACCGAATACTGCGAGAGGCACGCCGTTACCGTGTTTGCCCGCAATCTGCGGAATCTTCTCCTCCAACCCCCGGTCAGTGGCAAGCGGGTGCTCGCCCTCGACCCCGGATTCAAAAGCGGCTGCAAGGCGGTCGTGGTCGACGAGTGCGGGATGCCGCTGGAGCATGCCGTGCTGCCGATCATCGGCCAAAAGGAGAAGCGCGAGGCATCCGGCGCCCGGATCGTCGAGCTCGTCCAGAAACATGGCGTGAACGTGATCGCGGTCGGTAATGGCACGGCCGGTCGGGAGACCGAGACCCTCGTCGCTGAACTGGTCACCGGCCCCCTCCAGGAGACCGACATCGCCTACTGCGTCGTCAACGAGGCGGGGGCGAGCGTCTATTCGACGAGCGCTTACGCCCGCGAGGAGCTCCCCAACCACGAGGCCGCCGTCCGGGGTGCGGTGTCGATCGGCCGTCGTCTCCAGGATCCGCTTTCTGAACTGGTGAAGATCGAGCCGGCGAACATCGGCGTTGGGCTCTATCAGCACGACGTGAAGGCCCGGCATCTGAATGCCTCGCTCGACGCGGTGGTGGAAAGCTGCGTGAACTACGTCGGTGTCGATGCCAACACCGCCAGCCCCGCGCTCCTCCGCTACGTCTCGGGGCTCAACCAGACAATGGCCAAGGGCTTCCAGGAATGGCGCGCGAAGAACGGCGCCTTCACCAGCCGGGCCCAGTTCCTCGAGGTGCCGGGATTCGGTGAGGCGGCCCATGTCCAGGCGGCCGGGTTCCTCAAGATCACCAGCGGCAGCAATCCGTTCGATTCCACCTGGATCCATCCGGAGAGCTACGAGGTCGCCGCGAAGGTCCTTGAGCGGCTCGGCGGAACTCCGGAGGATCTCACCAACCGGCAGCGGGCTGGGGCGCTGGCCGAGAAGGCCGCGGCCCTCGATCTGCCGAGCCTCGCCGAGGAGCTTGGAGTCGGCCGCTTGCTGCTCTCCGACATCGTCGATCAACTCGCCCGTCCGGGGCGCGATCCCCGCGAGGATCTCCCCCAGCCGTTCTTCAAGAAGGGCGTGCTCAAGCTTGAGGATCTCCAGGTGGGGATGGAGCTCTACGGCGCTGTGCTGAATGTCGTCGACTTCGGGGCGTTTGTCGACATCGGGCTCCACGACAGCGGGATGGTCCACATCAGCCAGCTGTCACGGAAATTCGTTGGCGATCCGCACGACTTCGTCAGCGTCGGGCAGATCGTCAAGGTGTGGGTGCTCGAGATCGACAAGAACCGCCGGCGTGTCGCGCTGACGATGATCCAGCCCGGATCGCCCGACCCAGGGGGCCGGGGTCCGCGTGGTCGCCGCGGCGGTCAACAGGCGCAGGCCGAAGGGGCAGCCCCAGCCGAGGGAGCCAACTCGCGCCCGCCGCGTCGCCGTCCCGAGGGCGCGCCGCAGGGGCAGCAGGCCGCAGGCGGCCCGCCGCCAAATGGCTCTGGTCAACGAAACGGCGGCCGTGGCGGCGATCAGGGGCGCCCTCCGCGTCAGGGGCAGCCGTCTGCGGGTGGGCCGCCGTCTGCTGGCGGGCGTGGGCAGGCGGAAGGTGGTCGTCCTCCCCGGAGTCTGGGCGGGCGCCGCGACCAGCCGCGCGCCTCCCAGTCGGAGATGGGGCGCGTCTACGAATCAAAAAAGACGGGCCGCGATGCAGCGCCGATCACGAAGGCACAGATCGAGGGGAAAGAGCCGCTGCGAACCTTCGGTGCGCTGAAGCAACTCTTCACCACCCTCCACGATCCCCCCATTGTGGAACCGGCGGCGGAAGCCAAGCCACCCGAGAAGGCGAAGCGGAAGCCCGCCCCGGCGGCCCCGGAGACGACTGTCACCGGGCCAACCGCCCCCACCGGCAACGCTGAAATGCCGCCGGTCCAGGTTCCCTCGGTGCAGATTCCCCCGGCCGCTGACGCGCCGAGTGAGCCGGACGTGGGCCAAGGCGATCTTCCGGACGCTTGATCGACCGCTGACCGGTCATAGCGGTCATAGCGGTCATGCAGGCGTCGCTCACAGCGTTTGCCAACACCAATGCCCGCGCGGGTTGGCCCCCCCGGATGAACCTCGGGGCCAGTTCGCTGTCCACCTTGTCCACCCGTCCACCCTGTCATCGCTTGCATGGTGGGAAGCGAGAAGCGGGCGAATCACCGTTCGCGGAACGTGATCCTGCCCTTGGTGAGGTCGTAGGGAGAGAGTTCGACCTTCACTTTGTCGCCAGGAACGATACGGATGAAGTTTTTCCGCATCTTGCCGGCAACGTGGGCGTTGACGATGTGCCCACCAGTGATCTGCACCCGAAAACGGGTGTTGGCGAGGGCCTGCGTGACGACCCCCTCCACTTCAAGAGCTTTTTCTTTTTCGGCCATGGATTCCCGGATCTGAACGGAGCGGCAGGAAGGCTTCCCCGCGGGTTGCCTGGTTTCAAGCTAGGATCGTACCCCGCCCCGGCGGGACGGTCCAGCACGGATCGCTAGCCGGGGGTGGGCGTCCGGCCGGACAAGGGAGCTCAAGAGCCCGGAAACCAGCGGTGATCGGTGCCCCTCGTGCGTGGCCGGTGCGTGACGGAAGAGATCCGCCCTGCCGGGGGGTGATCAGTCGTCGCCGACGGCTGTGGGGGCCGAGCCCGAAGCGTTCCACCGCAGGTACGCATCGAGGAAACCGTCGATGTTGCCGTCGAGAACGCTCTGAAAGTTGCCGACGTAATGCCCTGTCCGCTGGTCCTTCACCCGCTGGTCGGGGTGGAGGAAATAATTGCGGATCTGCGAGCCGAAGCCCGTCTTCGGCTTCGACTGGTGCTGGGCGTGCTTCTCCTGCTCCCGCTTCTCCTCCTGGATCCTGGCGATCCGGGCACGGAGCATCTTCAGGGCGGTGGCCCGGTTCTTGTGCTGGCTCCGTTCGCTCTGGCACTGGACGACGATGCCGGTGGGGAAGTGGGTGATGCGGATGGCGCTCGATGTCTTGTTGACGTGCTGCCCTCCGGCGCCGCTGGCCCGGAAGACGTCCTCGCGGATGTCGTCGTCGTGGATCTCCACCTCGGTGTCGTCGTCGGGGATTTCCGGGGCAACATCGACGGCAGCGAAGCTCGTCTGTCGCTTCCCCTCCGAATTAAAGGGGCTGATCCGGACGAGCCGATGGATCCCCGATTCCCCCTTCAGATGGCCGTAGGCCCACGGGCCACGGATGGCGACGGTGGCGCTCTGGATCCCTGCCACTTCGTCGTCTTGGCGGTCGAGGAGCTCGATGGAGAAATCGTGTTTGGCGGCCCAAGCGGAATACATCCGCAGGAGCATCTCGGCCCAGTCGTTGGCATCGGTGCCGCCGTCGCGGGCATTAAAGCTCACGAGGGCATCGGAGGCGTCGTGGGGGCCGGAGAGGAGCGAGGCGAGCTCGAGGGCATCGAACTTCCGCTCGAGGCTATCCGCCTCCACAAGAAGCTCTGCTTCGAGCGATTCATCCTCGCGGGCGAGCTCTTCGAGAGCCTCCAGATCAGCGCTGGCGGCAAGCGCCTCGTCGAGCGGCTTAAGGATCGTGTTGACCGCCTTCAGCTCGGCGACGGTTCCCTGGGCCTTCTCGGGACTGTCCCAGAACCCGGGCTGGGACATCGCGACTTCGATCCGCGCAGCGTGCTTTTTGCGTCCAGCCCAGTCAAAGAGAGTCTCGGAGCTGGAGGAGTCGGGCGCGGATCGTGCTTGAGCGGGTGTGCAGTGCTGTGTCCATGATTGGGATTGTACGCCCAAGCGCCCCCGCGGAGAAGCGGAGGGTTTTTGAGGTGGGGAGGCTAGGGCCGGTCGAAGCGAGGTGGGAAATCGGGGGAGTCGCTCGCCTCCGGGCGTTCAGCTCCGCTGCACGCGGCTCCCCGGTAGCCGGCGGACGAGCCTGCGCATCTCGAGGACGGAGATCGTGGCGAGAACCTGCGAAGCGGCCAGCCCCGAACCGTCGACGACGGTGTCGATGGCGATGCCGGCGGCACCACCGAGGCTGATGCAATCGAAGATCGTCCGCTCCAGCCCGTCGAGCTCGAGCTCCGCGGGGCTTGCCACCTCGCGCCCCGATTCGAGCTTGACTGGCTCAAACAGCGGCCCGAGCTCCTCGAGGATGTCGTCGACGGAGCCGACGAGCTTGGCCCCGTCGCGGATCAGCCCATGGCAGCCCTTCGAAAGCCGGCAGTCGACCGGCCCCGGCACCGCGAACACCTCGCGCCCCTGCTCACCGGCGAGCCGGGCCGTAATCAGCGCCCCGGAGCGATCGGCCGCCTGGGCGACCACCGTGCCGAGTGACAGCCCGGCAACGATCCGGTTGCGCTGCGGGAAGGCGCCGGCATGGGGGGAAGCGAGCGGAGGTGATTCGCTGATCAGGGCCCCATGGGCGATCACCTCGAGGGCCAGCTGGTCGTGCTCCGGAGGGTAGATATTCAGCACGCCGCTACCGAGAACGGCGATCGTCCGGCCACCGGCGGCGATGGCGCCACAGTGTGCGGCTGCGTCGATCCCGCGGGCCAGGCCGCTGGTGACGGTGTACCCGGCGCGCGCGAGCCCGCCGGCGAGCTGCTCGGTGATTCGCCTCCCGTAGGCATTGGCATGGCGCGAGCCGACGATCGCCACGGAGAGCGCATCGGCCGGCACAAAGGCGCCGCGCACAAAGAGGATCGGCGGCGGATCGGGGATCGTGGCGAGGAGCCGAGGGTAGTCGGGATCCCCTTCGAGGATGATCTGCACGTTCTCGCGCTCGCAGAGACGGAGCGTCTCGTCGGCAAACCTCCCGTCGGCGTTCTCGCGGATCGCAGCGGCTATTTTTGCACCGACGCCATCGACCCGCTGCAGCGCCGCAGTCGAGGCGGCAAAGACGGCCGCGGGCGAGCCGAACGCGGAGAGGAGCATCCGATGGGTCCGTCCGCCGATCCCCTGCACGCAGGCAAGGTGGACGCGATCGCGGAACGAAGCCTGCCCCGCGGACAAGCGATCGGCCGCGGCGTCGTCGTCGGTGATGTGGGTGTTCTCGTCGGTCTCGTGCATGAATGTGTCGGCCGGCATGAGAGGGCCCCTCCGATGGCGTCTGCCGACCGTCTCCGGCAGCGTTGCTGGAGCAGTGAACGGCTGTACCGTTGTAGCCCCAGGGGAGGGGAGCGTCAACGGACCGGGAGAAGTTTCAGCGCGAGCCGTCCGGCCAGTTTGTGCGCCGCGAGCCAAATGTTTGACGCTCCCCGAGGCTTGATCTACAAACCACCTCGTGGCTGGGGCGTTCAGGGGATTCTCAACGGAGGGAGATGCGGCCATGCGGGCGAGCAAGTCAAGCAGGGGGAAGGCGGGGCGATTGGGCGAGCGAAACACACACACACACACACCCTTTCTGCGGTGGAGCGGCTTGAAGACCGGGCGTTGATGGCGGCCGATGTTGGGCTTGTGGGCGTCGGATTGAATGGCCCCGGATTGCCCAGCGCAGCAGCCCAATTCTCGATGGCCCCGCCGGCGGGCCTGATTGGGTCTGCGCTCTCCGGTTCGTCAGCCGCGGCAGGATTGATACTCGGCGCTTCGGCCGCGCCACAGGTCGTTCTGCCGGCGGTGTCGTTCGGCGGAGTCGTGTCTGGAATCTCGCGATTCAGACGAATGGCACCGGCGGTAGCCACAGTTTTTTTTGTCGATGATGTAGCGAGTCACTACAGCAATGAACTGCCACTCGCGCCTTGGGAATGAACCGGACCTGCAACATTTTTGAAGCGGCGTGGTTGTTGAATGACCGCAGCCCAGAGACGTTACCGGCGAATCGCCTCGCCATACTGCCATCGGATTCGGGTTCATACAAATGATGCAGGCCAGCCACAGCAGATGGATCCGACCCGGAGTCGCTGGGGCTATGGTCTGCGGCTGGGCGATCCTTCTGGCCGTCGTGATGGCGAGCATCCAACGCATGCCGGTGACTTGGGCAATTGCTCTCACTGCCGCGTCGTTCGGAGTTTTGCTGGCGGCGAGGCAAGGATGTCCGGGCATTCTGACACGCTGGTGGATGTTGCCAATCGTGTTGCTCCTCCTCTTGGATGTGGTGATCATCTGGGAAGCGGTATTGTTGTTTGATGAAAAGTCCACTCCTGCCGCCCGCGCCAAGGAGGCCGATGCGCGGAGAAGGGCCGCAGCGGCGGAGTGAAGCTGTCGCTTGCCGCTACGCTCGGGCCCAGGCGCAAGAACACTCGGAGACGGAAAGCCCGTGGATGACGAAGGGACCGCGGCTGGAGACCGCCCGGCGGAACCGCGTCAGCCGGCGGCGACCTTCATCTCGGCCAGGCGCTGGGCGTTGCCGACGAGCCGGTCCCAGTTGGCCTCGACGTAGTCGGGGGGGCCGCCGCTCTGGGCGACGGCGACGGCCACCATCTCCGTCGGCACCATCTCGATCGCGTCCCAGGGGCAGACCTTGAGGTCGTAGGGATTCGACTTCTTCCCCGGGATGTGGACGCAGACCTCGCAGCCCACACAACGCTCAACGTCGATCTCGCACCAGCTTTGGAGATTCTGGAATTGGTCGTACTGCTGCACCTTCAGGATGCAGTCGACCGGACAGACCTCCAGGCACGACTCGCACCCGGTGCAGTTGTCGGCCGTGATCACGGCCAGTTCCTTCGGCAGCTTTTTGCGGGGTCCGGCTTTGGCCATGGGAGGTGGGATCGGCTAGCGGGAGGGGGATTCTGAAGCGGTTGCAACAGCACCATCCTAGTCGGCAGCCGCCGCCGGGCCAACCGGCTTTGCCGGCGGCAAAAACGCCTTCCGCCGCAGAATCCGGGGACGGATTCCGGCACTGGCGGGCGTCCCATCCTCGCGAAAATCGCGAATTCACGCCCTTGAACGGTTCCGAAGCGGTCGGCTGCTCAGGTTGGTTTTCCGACCTCACGGGACCTTTTGACGGCGGTCGACAGAATCGCCTTTTTACGCATGTAGAATCGATACCTGAGGAGGATCGCCCAATGACGCTCGCAGAGTTACTCCCGGCGTTGCATGGACTCGTACGGAGCGAGAAGCTTCTCGCCATCCAGGTGCTGGCGGCCGATGTCGCCCGTGAAGACGGCGAGACGTTGCCCCCCTCCGAGGCGGCCTACCCCGTTTGGTCGCCTTATGGTGCCTGTGACGGTGCCGCAACCCTCATGCAAATGCTCGAGGAAGAGAAGGCTCGTTGAGTGACCCAATGTGGAAACGCTTTGGGTATGTCGAATCAGAGCCGCTTTTGGGCCCTGCCAGTGCTTTGCCTTTTGCGCCTATCACCCTTCAGGCTCGCGATCGTAGCGTGCAGGTGTCCGCGCTGATCGACAGCGGAGCCACCCTGAATGTGCTTCCCCATGACGTGGGCCTTCAGCTTGGCGCCGGAGCAACGCCATCCCAGTGATTCTCGGCCAAACGAACTTCTTTCTGGAGTTCGACGTCCGCTTCTGCCGCTCCCAAATGTTCTTTGAAGTAGCTCCGCGGAGCAGCATCGGAGGCTGATCGAGAGCGTGGCCCTGGAGAATCTTTGAGCCCCTTTGGGCCCACGGAGATCTACCGGAGCGGGGATCGGGGCCCGTAAGGAGTGGGCGGGGTCCGCCCTCACACCGTCTCGCCGCGGAACAGATCGGCGGGGGTTTGCCGGGCCCGGACGAGCCGGGCCTGGCCGCCGTCGACGAGGACCTCCGCCGGGAGGGGCTTGGAGTTGTAGTTGCTTGCCATCACGAAGCCGTAGGCCCCGGCAATCTCGATCACAAGGAGATCCCCGACGCTCGCCACGGGGAGATCGCGAGTCTCCACGAAGCCGCCGTCGGTCTGCGTGAAGATGTCGCCCGACTCGCACAGCGGGCCTCCCACGGCCACCTCCTCGCGAAGGCCGCTGCCGGCTGGCGACGTGGGGCCGGCATCGGCCGGGCAGAGGCTCATCGGGTGGTAGGCGCCATACATCACCGGCCGGGCGAGCGTATTGAAGCCGGCGTCGACGAGGAGATACTTCCGCCTCCCCTGATTCTTCACCGCCCGCACCTCAGTGACGAGAAATCCACTCTCGGCCGTGAGATATCTCCCCGGCTCGATCTCGAGACGGAGGCGGTGGCCGAAGGCCTCTTCCAGCCGCTTGCGCGTCGCGTTCCAGAGCTCGACATAGCCCCCCAGATCGGCATGAACCTCGCCGGGGCGATAGGGAACCGGCAGCCCACCGCCGGCGCTGATCGTCGTCAGCGAGCGGCCGATCTCCCGGGCCACCGTCTCGAGCGTGCCGGCGACTTCGGCCAGGTGCGCGAGATCCGCGCCACTGCCGATGTGCATGTGGAGGCCTGTGACCGCGATCCCCGCCCATTCCGCGCGGCGCATGACGTCGGCGATGTCGGCATGCCAGATGCCGTGCTTCGAGCCCTCGCCGCCGGTGTTTGTCTTCTGGCTGTGGCCGTGGCCGAAGCCGGGATTCACCCGGAGCGTGACCTCGGCCCCCGGCACGCGCGCGGCAAGTTGCTCAAGCATGTCGGCCGAGCCGCAGTTGACATGGATGCCCAAGCGCGCGACCTCGTCGAGGGCATCGCGGTCGAAGATGTCGGCGGTGTAGACAATCGGGTGAACCGGCGGCAGACCGTCGGCTGCCGTCGAGCGATCGGCGTGGGGGGCGTAGCCGGCGGCAAGGGCCCGCTGAATCTCGCCGGTGCTGACCGCATCGACCACCACTCCTTCCCGGCGCACCAGATCGAGAATGGCGAGATTGGAGCAGGCCTTCTGGGCGAAGCGGACGGTGTCCCAGGCACCGCTCCCGCGCGGCTGCGTGAGATCGCGGCAGCGGAGCCGGATCGTCTCGGCGTCGTAGACGTAGAGCGGCGTGCCATGAGCGCGGGCGAGGTCGGCCACACTCACGCCGGCAATTGCTTGGCGGAGACGGCCGTGGGTGGAGGCATCGGAGAACGCGTCGGAGGCGGACGTGATCACGGAACGGCCTGGGGGTGGGGAAGAGGGGAAGGTGGGAAGGGGGGGAACGCAGGCACGCAGTCGACGGGCCGCGGGCCGGGAGCACGAACACGGGGAGGCAAGGGAGGGCTTCTCCCTTGCCTCCGCGCGGCGCAAGCACGTCTGGCCTGGGGATCAGCGGGCGCCGGCTGGCTCACGCTCAGCGGGGGCCCGCCGCGGTACGGCACGGCCGCCGGGGCCACCGATCCCCTGTTGCTGCTGTTGGGCCATCGTCGCCGCGGCCTTCAGGGCGCCGGCACCAACCGAAAGCCGGGTGACGAATCCACGGTCGATCGGATGCCCGGTGACCTTCACCGAGCCGGAGTCTTTGTCGGTCTCGACGAGGCTGCCGGCCTGCTCGGCGGCGGCCTCGGCTTGGGGGCCGACGCCCATCGAGGCGGCGTAGGTGAAGATCCGGTCGAGGGCCAGGGCGATCGCGGCCCCGGGCACGTCCGAATCGGCGACAGACCGGTTGGCCCGGCCGTTGGTCTCGAGAAGCGTCTCGAGGCGGGCCTTGACGTCGCCGCCGTGGAGGAGGAACGCGTAGTCGGGGGTGACGGCGAGCGTCAGCTCGACCGCGGGGCCGACGATCCCGGAGGCCGGCGTGGCGGAGACGTCGATCGTCACGGTGTGGAGGTTCGCCTTCCCCACCTTGCCGCTGTCAAACTTCGCCTTCACCTCTTTCGGCAGCGTCGAGCCGGGGCCAAAGAGCTCCTTGACCTGCTTCTCGAGCTTCGGGCCGTCGGCGATGTGGGCGCCGGCGGTGATCTGCGGAAGCTGGCCGGGGATACTCGTATCGACGGTGACAGCCGCATCGAGCCCGCCGGCATCGGCCATCGCGTCAACGAGCCCGCGCACGACCGTGGCCACAATCTTCATCGTCTTGTCGTCCCCATAAAGGGCGCCGTCGAGCATCGCCAGGATCTGCCGCCGCTGCGAATCATTGAGCGGCTGAACGGCATGGGCCGCCAGGGCCGGGAGGCCGCCGTCCTCGGTGGCCGCGGTTGCGACCGTCAGCGCCGACGTCGATGTCGCGGCCGGCCCGTCGACGGCGATCACCTTGTTTTCGAGGAACACCACGTTTTCCTTCGGGTCGAAGGCCATAGCGATCGTCATTGTCTCGATGCCGTTGAGGCTCGACAGCGCTGTCTGGAGCGCCTCGGCATCGACCGGCCGCCCCTGGCTGGCTGACGCGGCGGCCATCTGCTGGATTCCGGCGGCGATCAGAGCGCGAAGCGATTCCGGCATCACTGCCGGGTGGGTCTCGATGGCGAGGGTGTAGTTGGCGACGAGCGGGGCGAGGAGCTTGGCGGGATCGGCGATGTCGAACTCCTGGCCACGCTGGCCGATCACCGCCCAGCCGTCCTGCTCACGGATCTCGATCTCTTGGCCACTGGGGAGCGTGAGCCGGCGCACGGCACCGTCGGTCTCGACTGGGCCGGTGACCCCCTGGAGCGCGGCGAGAAGCTTGCCGAGATCCTTGACCGGCACCGCGGCATGGATGCCGATGTCGTCGTTGGCCGAGGTGACGATCAGGCCGAGGGGGCGCTTGACATCGAGGCCGGAGAGACCCTTCCCCTGCGTGGAGAGAAGAAGGACCGATTCGAGCATCCCCGCCAGACCGGGGTTGTCGACATGGGGGCCGACCCACAGCAGTTGCTGCTTGAGGTCGCCGTAGCTGTCGATGGCGACGACGGCGAGCACCTTCCGGCCGGTGCCGGTCTGGGCCGCGGTGATCGCCGGCTGGAGAAGCACAAGGAGAGCGACGACAGCGGCGATCGGGCCGACCAGTCGACGGAAGTGTGCACGGACCATGACTGAAGAGCCTTTCGTGGACGTACGGAGCGGGGCCATGACGAGTCTCTAAGCATAGCAGTCTGCCAGGGGGACTGGCACCGGATCGGCACGGCAAAAAGCTGCGGAATCGGGCTGGCCACGGTATTCTCTGGTGACGATGCCCGCGTCCCTGTCCACCTTCGAGCCGGCTTCACCGGCCACCCCGGTCTATCCCGTTTTCCCGCTGCCGGGGCGAACGTCGCGGTTCGTGGTCCGCCGCCTCCTCCTCCAGGGGGTGCTCTACTTCCTCACCGCCGTCACCACCTTCTCGGCCGGTGTCGTCGGCTGGGAGCCGCTCGTGCTTGGCGTCGATGCCGACGTGGCCGGTGGCCTGGCGGAGCATGGCCTGCGGGGGCTGGTCTACATGGTGGCGGTGCTCGCGGTGCTCACGGCCCACGAGGCGGGGCACTTCATCGCGGCGACGATCCACGGCATCCCGGCCACGCTCCCCTTCTTCCTCCCCGTGCCGGTGCTGCTGACCGGCACGCTCGGCGCCGTGATCGGCATGGAGGGATCGCGGGCGACCCGCCGCGAGCTCTTCGACATCGCCATCGCCGGGCCGCTGGCCGGGCTGGCGATCGCCATTCCGGCGCTCGTGGCGGGGATGGCGTGGGCCGAGCCCTCAGCGGAGAGCCTCTTCGGCCTGCCGCTGGCGGGGCACTGGCTGCTGGGGTGGTTGCGCCCCGACATCGCCGCGGGGACAATCCGCCCCAATGCCCTCTTTATGGCCGGCTGGGTGGGGCTGCTCGTGACGGGGCTGAACATGATGCCGATGAGCCAGCTCGACGGCGGCCACGTCATCTACGCGCTCTTCGGCGAGCGGTCGAAGTGGCTGGCGCGCGGCGTGCTCCTGGCAGCTATTGCCGCGATCATCGTCACGGGGCGGACAAACTGGACGCTCATGGTGGTGCTCGTGACGCTCATCGGCATCGATCATCCGCCGGTCCACGACGAGGGGCCACCGCTCGACTGGCGGCGGACGACGCTCGGGCTCCTCTCGCTGCTCATTCCGGTGCTGACCTTCATGCCGGAGCCGCTCCTGCTCGATTGAGGGAGGTTGACCGATGGCCAAGCGTTCGAGGACGACGCCGCGGAAAAAAGCGCCAACGGAGCTGCACCTCCCGGGCGACAAGATCATCAAAGGGATCCCGATCCCGAAATCAAGGATTTTTCCCACCGAGCTTTTCGCGATGCTCGCACAGGCTCTGGGGGCGTTGCTGCCGGGAGCCAGGCCCCGCTTGGGGGCGCGGGGGCCACGGCGGCCCCCGGTTGAGAAGAAGTGGCTCGACGCCCAAACCCTCGTCGATGCCGCCGACGGGCTTGACCCGGCGAAACACGCCGTCAAACGCGAGTCGCTTGCGCGGAGGGCGTTGCGACTTTCAAAGGACCATGCGGAGGCGTGGTGCGTGCTCGCCGACCAGGCGCCGAATGCCAATGAGGCCGTGGCGGCTTATGGTGAGGCCGTGGAGGCTGGGGAGCGGTTTCTAGGCAAGACCCTCCTCGCTCGGGCCCGGGGCGCCGTCGGCGAAGTCCCCGGCGGTGCCGGCCTGCTCCGTGCCCGGCGCGGGCTCGTCGACGCGCTTTCGGCGATCGGCCGGGTGGAAGAGGCGATCGACGCCGGCCTCCTGCTGCTCAAACTCGACGTCCGCGATCCGGCCTCCGTCGGCCCCTCCCTGCTGGCCCTCGCGATCGGCCAACAGCGCTGGGAGGTGGCCCGCCACCTGCTCGCCGTCGTGGATGAGGACGAGGGGGTGCACGTCCCTTGGGGGCGGGCGCTGGTGGAGTTCGGCGAGATGGGCGACGTCCCTTCCGCTCGCGCCGCGCTCGAGCGCGCTGTCAAGGTAAACCGCCATGTGGCGGGAGCGCTGCTCGGCGACGAACCAAACCGTCGCGGCAGGCTCGGGCTCGCGCTCATGGAAGCGGAGATCTATACTGAAGCGTACCGTTCGAGCTGGCTCGACGTCCCCGGGGCGGTGGCCTGGCTCCGCGCGTCGATCGATGCCGTCGTCGCCACGCTCCCAAAACGTGGCCGGCCAGCGCGAGGGGCAAAGCCCCAGTCACCCCTGCCGGCGGCCGAGGCGCCCGCAAGGGCGTCGCTACTGGGCCCGCCGCTGCACGAGCTGCCGCAGGACATCGACGATGTTTGGGAAGTCGATCATCGCCAGATGCCCTCGTTCATCAGAGAGCGGGGAGAACAGCCGCGCCGGCCGTGGGGAACGTTCGTCGTCAGCCGATCCGGGCATCACGCCGTAGGCCACGGCGTGGCCATGGAGCGCCGGGCCGACGCCGATGTGGCTGACGACGTGGTGCGGTGCCTCCGCAAGGAGCGGCGGCGGCCCGCCAGCATCGAGGTCACCCAGCCTGGCCTGCGGGCAGCGATCCTTGCGCGGATTGACGGCGCGGGGATCGACGTCTTGGCACGCGACGGCTTGATCACGATCGACTCCATGCTGCAAGCCGTCACCGAGACCCTGGGCCACGTCGAGGATCGCGAGCCGCTCCTCGCCGTGCCGGGAGTGACACTTTCGATGGCAGCCGATTTCCATGCCGCCGCCGCGGCCTTCCATCGGGCGCGTCCCTGGCGGCGCGTGCCGGTCGACACGCCGATCCGGGCCTCCGGCGGCCCCGCGTGGGTGCCGTTGGTGACGGCGGTGGTGATGGGGCAACGCGGAGTCCAGCAGGGGCTCGCGATCTACGACGATCCGGCGTCGCTGCGGCTGTTGCGCACCAAGGGCGAAGCAGGGGGCGAGGGCGGGCAGGGATTGTCGGTGCTCTTCGGCGAGGCCTGCCAGACGCTCGAGCTCGATCTGCTCGCGGTCGAACAGCACGGCTTCGAGGTGGCCGCCCCGGAGGCCTATCCGGAGATCGTGCGGATCGAGACGGCGACGAAGGTGCGGCCACCGTCAGGTCGGGATGTCGAGCTGGCGACGAGGCTCTTGCGGGCCGTTGCGGCATTCCTGGCGGCGGTGCCGCGCGGCTCCGGTGGCTCTTGGCGATCCCCCTGCGGGCTCGAGCTCTCCTGGGAGTGATGGGACTAACGGTCGCTGCCGTTTTTCGGCCGGAGTCAGGCGATCGAGGCGGACGCGGAAAAAGCTGGCGTCGAGCTCGGCGAGCGCTCGATCCGTCGCAGCCACGACGTCCCCGAGTTGGACGGGGCTCTGTGTGGCCATGTTCCAGGAGTGCTTCCCCCATTCCTGGAGGAAATAGGGATAGCGATCGGTCTGCCGGAGGATCTCTTCGCCCGCGTCGTCGTTGAAATTGATGTCGCACCGTTCCGCTGGTGCGATGATCGCTTGGCGGGCATCGATGCTTTCCAGCGGACCGATGACACGAAATTCAAACAGCCGTTCGGCGTAAGACTTCGCCTTCCCCATCTGTCCCACAAGCTGTGGCAACCC